>CALVMX010000051.1 GCA_944349415.1 uncultured Clostridia bacterium | reverse complement strand
GATGGTTTCGCTGTCTGATTTTCTTGGTAAAAAGGTGGTGTTATACTTTTATCCGAAGGACAACACGCCCGGATGCACGCGGCAGGCATGTGCTTTTGCGGCCGCTTACAGCGAATTTGAAAAGAAAAATGCCGTCGTCATCGGCATCAGTAAAGACAGTGTTGCTTCGCACGAAAAATTTGCGGAAAAGTATAATTTGCCTTTTATTTTGCTGTCCGATCCCGAATTGCAGGCAATTCAGGCATACGGTGTATGGCAGGAGAAAAAACTGTACGGAAAGACAAGCATGGGCACCGTCCGCACAACTTTCATCATTGACGAGCAGGGCAAAATCATGAAAGTCATGCCCAAAGTTAATCCGGATACAAACGCAGCAGAGGTGTTGGAAATATTATAAATAAGGGAAACAGCTTTTTCATGCATAATTAAGTGCCTTTGTACGCGAAGTTAAGGTGTCGAGAAAAGGAAAGGTAAGTTTGAAAGTGCTACGCTGTAAATGATATGCACAGAGGTGAAAAATGAATGAATTAAATAACTGTATAGTTATTTTTGATAAGCGTATCAATGATTATGTAGATAAAAGCAAAGATATTGTTTGGATAGAAACAGATACAGTTTATCGTAAATATAAAATTAAATTTTCAAACGGTACTTCTTATGGTTACAATATGTCCAGTGTTCGTTGGATGAGTAACCCCAAAAGTCTTAGTATTTCGTCCTACCTTATATATAGTTGTGGAAAAAAATTGAACAACATTAAGGAGATACTGCGCTTTGGTGATGGAAGCACGGATGACTGGATCAAAATACTATTCCAAAATGGAAATATTGCTTCATATCCTTTAAGAAAATTAAAAGTTGTAAAAGATAGGACACAAGATGATGATGTTAAAAATTTTATTGCTTATTTAAAAAAGGTTGCCACTATCATAAAAGATTTTCCGCAAGATGATAAAGATTTTTTTCAAAGAGAATTAGATAAATTAAATATTTCAGCAGAAAGCATTTTGTCAAAAATTATAGCCAATGAACCAATAAAGTCAAACAAAGTCAGCGGAGAAATGATTTTCCCCTTTACGGCAAATGCGTCTCAAATCAAAGCGGTCAAAAATGCTTTGGAGTATGATATTTCTTGTATTCAGGGACCTCCGGGCACGG
Source organism: uncultured Clostridia bacterium (assembly GCA_944349415.1). GTDB lineage: Bacteria > Bacillota > Clostridia > Christensenellales > UBA1242 > Caccovivens. Next base: position 2,853 of record CALVMX010000051.1, on the reverse strand, counting down.
GGAAAACTCAGACAATTTTAAATCTATTGGCAAACCTATTGTATCGCGATTTAAAAGTAGCGATCGTTGCCGGAAACAATGAAGCAACGAGGAATGTACAAGAAAAATTGGCAAAAGAGGGGCTTAAAGGCATTGATGCTTATTTAGGCAACAGTGATAATATAAAACAGTTTTTTTCGGAAGAGCGTTTGCCTCCCGAATTAGGAGAGATTCAGGATTCGAAAGATTATAAAGAGCCACTAAATTTGCTTGCTGAAAGGGCATTGCTTATTTATGATTATCGCCTTAAAAGAGCAGAGTTACAACATTCGATTGCGGAATATTGTACAGAACAAGATATCAATAATAAAATTTATAATCGAAAAAAACATGTTGTTTGTAAACCTTTACAAAATTATCATTCGTCCTCGGGTCAAATATTAAAACTGCTGTCTTATTTAGAAATTATTGCGCAGAAGGGGAGGGCTGGATTTTTCCAGAAAGTAAAATTACTGATTAAGTTTAAAATAACGAAAAGTAAGCAGATTTTGAATGAAGTAAATGAAAGTATAGACTTTTTGCAAAATCAGTATTATAAGATAAAATTACAAGAGCTTTGGGAAGAATGGGATAGAATCACTGCATTTTTGACCCAAAACGATTCTGAGAAAATCTTGAATCTATACAGAGAACAATCCATGTATTTTTTCAAACAACACATGAGGGAATATTATGCAGAGATTTCAGGTCTTTCCGTTGATCAACAGGATATGCTGAATCATTTTGAAAAAATCAGCAGGCGTTATCCTATTATTTATAGCACTACTCATGCTTTGCATTATTGTAGCGGTGATTATCTTTATGATTACGTCATTATGGACGAATCAAGTCAGGTGGATCTTATCAGCGCTGTTTTAGCGATGTCTTGCGCGCGTCGTATAGTATTTGTAGGGGATCAAAAACAGCTGCCGCATGTGGTACAAAGTAACAATCTGAGCCCGATAGAGGAGTTGTTTGCAAAATTCTCTTTACCCGCGTATTTAAATTATGCAAAACACAGCATTTTACAGACTATTCTGGAACAATACAAAAAAAATTTGCCCAATGTTTTTTTAAACGAACATTATCGTTGCGATCCGCAAATCATTGAATTTTGCAATAAGCGTTTTTATCAAGGGAAATTGGTTGTTCAAACAAAGCATAGTGAGGGAAACGGTATTACATTGATCACAACAGAGCCGCACTTTGCTCGCGGGAGAGTAAATGAAAGGCAGGCGGATATTATCGTTCAGGAGATATTGCCCAAGTTACAGGGGAAAGAAGTAGGGGTCGTAGCGCCTTATCGTAAACAGGTGGAACTCATAGAAGAAAAGGTTCACGATAATAAGATTTTAGTTGATACCGTACATAAATTTCAGGGGAAAGAGCGAGATGTAATGGTTTTGTCTACGGTGTCTGATAAAGTTCGGTTTTATGATGATGAGCAGAAGGTGGATTTTTTGAATAACGAAAATCTGATCAATGTGGCTATATCTCGCGCAAAAAGTAAATTATTTGTAATAGCAAGCAAGGAGATTTTGTCGCAGGAAGGTTCATTGCTAAAGGATTTATATAGATATGTTTCTTATTATTGCGGACAGGGGGAAATAAAGGAAAGTAAAGTATACTCTGTTTTTGACTTGATGTATGAAGCATACTCTCCGGTATTGGAAGAAATGAAAAAACGGTTGCTCAGAATATCGGATCAACAAAGTGAAAATATCATTGCAACGGTGATTGACGATATTTGTAAAACAGAACACTATGGTGCTATATCTTTTAAGCATAACTATCCCTTACGGAAGATGATTCATACAGAGTATTTAAATGATATTGAAGATCGTAAATTTGCTGAGAATCCAAATACACATTGTGATTTTCTGATCTTCAATAAACTGGATAAAAGTATCTTACTTGTAGTAGAGGTTGACGGAAATCAACATAATGACCCTATCCAGGAGCAAAGAGATGAGCGTAAAGACAGGATTTTAAACTTATATGACATTCCTGTGCTTCGTTTAAGGACAACGGAAATAGATTGCGAAATGAAGATAAAGGCTGCATTAAGAATGGCAGCTGTTTAAAGAAGCTGCAAAAAGTACTATACAGACTCCAATGGTTTTAATCAATATATAAATGTACGCAATATACATTAATGAATCAAAAGGGCGAGGCTTCGGAATTCCGATGCCCCGCCGTTTGGTTATACACTATTAAAAATTAATAATCACAGGTTCATGCGAGAAGGAAGAAATGATTGCCGTGGCGTCTTTGAAATAATAGACGGCGGTATTGCCGTTCGGCCCCGTCGTGTACATGGCGCGAAGAGATGGGTAATCATTCAGCATGCTCTCCTGCGCTTCGGTGCGGTCATCGAGAACGAGCTTTCCGGCAACGCGGATCCATTCATCGCCCTTCATGGCGCACAGCTCTACTTTGGGGTTCACGGCGATCTGTTTTGCTACGCTCTTGCCTTTGCCCGTCTGGATATACAGTTTGCCTTCAAACAGATGGACGGTGCCGAACGGTCGCACGCGCGGCTGGTCTCCCTCGACGGTGGCAAGATAGTACGTTTCGGCGGTTTTCAAAAATTCACAGACGCGATTCATGGTGTTTCCTCCTCGGGGTTTTTGTTTATTATACCACGCGCGCAGCGTAAAAGCAAGTTGCCGTTTTTGAATATTAATTACAGGAAAGACGGCGCAAGAGAGTTGTCTGAGGCAGTATAAATACTTTTCCCGACTCGACAAAAAACCTGAAAAAATTTATTGATTTCCTCCGAAAAGTTTGCTGTAATAAAACCAAGCGGAGGAAATCATGTTAGTTTCATTCGAT
>CALVMX010000050.1 GCA_944349415.1 uncultured Clostridia bacterium | reverse complement strand
TTCTGCGAGTCCTTCATCATTTTCTTGAACTGCGGGCGCTCCAGATTGCCGCCGGAAAAGCCCTCGTCCTCGTAGACCAGCACGTTTTCCGCCGCTTCCTCGCCAAAGTGCATGGCAATGTACTGACGGCACAGCTCGATCTGGTTCTCAATGCTCTCGCCCTTGCCGGTGAATTTGGATTTGCGGGAGTAGATGACATATTGCTTCGGCGTATCTTTCGTTTTCATGGCGGCACCTCGCGCTATTCGTTAGGTTGGTACGTATATTATAACGGATTGGAATCCATTTGAAAAGGTACCCAAGGGAAGAATCTGAAAATTTCTGCAGGAGGCAGAGGTTTTCGCACGCTGACCGTGCCAGTTCGGAGGGCATCACTCATGTGCATCGAGAAAATGATTGATGAAATGAGTGATGCATGCTATTTAGAACATTATTGTTTTCGTCATCACCTGCATTCGTGCAGTCGCGCCGCACGATTTTTGCGCTTCACTACTTGTCATACGTCAAGTCCATTTTGCGTCACAGTTTGTCATAAGACAAGCTGCATCATAAAAACCGCCGCCCCGATTTTTCGTTCGGGACGGCGGTTTGTCAAGCAAGGCTTCGCAGATATTCTTCCACGTTCTGATACTGAATGCCGTCTATCTCTTGGCTTTCTCCACGATAGAGGACAATCTTCCCGGTGATCGGGCCGTAGCGGTGCTCGGTCTGGGCGCATTTTTGCTCGTCGATCAGATGGCGATACTGCTGCGGGACAGCTTCCTCGCTGTGCTTGATCTCGAAAATCCGGCAGGAGCCTGCCTCCGGGTCAAACACCACCATGTCAAATTCGCCCACGGGGAATTGCAGGACAAATACCTGCTTCTTTGGGTTTGCCAGCTTCGTTTCCAGCAGGACGATGTCCTCCAACATCCGCCCTTTGATCTCGGTCAGGATGCGCTGCTGCACGGCGGTGCGCTCCGCCAGAGACAGTGCGCTGAACGTCTCATCCAGCAGCAGACTGCGGATCAGCGCATCCGCCTGCGCATAGCGGAGTCCCGGCTGCGCGATCACCGTGCGTCCGGACTTCGTGCTGACATCCGGCAGGTGCAGCACGTCGATCTCTCGCGTTAAGTCCAGCAAGTCCAGATACTCCTTGATCTCCGCCGCGTGAACATCGTCCAGCGCCACGGTCTGCTCTGCCCTGTTGCGGATCTCCAGCAGCTTCCGCAGGCTGTCTGTGACAAGCGCAAGGTCGATGCGGTCGAGGATGTCCGTCGGATTTTTCCGATCCCGACGCAGATTGCTGGCGGAAACGCCAAGGTCGTGGGACTTCCAATCCTGCGACAGCACCTCCAGCGTGAAGCGGTGGTTGATGTCCTCCACCACCCGGTTGATGGCGCTGGTCAGCTCATTCTTGTCGTACAAATCCCGCAAATGACGGAAATGCCCCTCATACTGATAGCAGCGCAGAGAGTGCTGGATGTTGCGGGCAATGGCGGTGTCCACGTATTCGTCGGTGCTTTCCTTGCTGGCAAAGGTAGAGGTCTCGTTGTAGTGGACGCCGCCGAGACTCATGGTGCCGCCGTAGCGGATATACTCATCGATGCCGTGAACGCCGAGGACAGATTCAAACTCTCGGTAAGGGATGAATGTGGTGTGCAGCAGGATGCAGCGGTCGTAAAGCTGCTCGTCCTCGGTAAAGAGAAAGCCCAGCGAGTCCGTGCCGGAGAGCACAATCTTCATGCCGCAGGCCGCAAACACGTCAGAAAACAGCGCTGCGCCCTCGATGAAATCCTCCATCAGCGTCACCTCGTCGAGGAACACATAGCGAAAGCCCTGCGCTTCCAATGCCTTGAGGTCGCGGTTCACGTCTGCCAGTGTGTCTTTTGCAGTGATCTGAATGAACGCTGTCTTGGCAAGCTCCGTGTCGCTCATCTCCGCAAAAATCTGGCGGATCATGGTGGTTTTCCCCGTCCGGCGCAGGCCGTAGAGAATGAACACCTTGTCCTGCGGCTCGCCGCAGACAAAATCGTGCAGCTGCCGGAAGCACTCACGCCTGCGATAGCCGCGAACAGATGCCGCAAAGGAACGCAGCGCCTCGCCGGTGCGGACATTGGTGGTAAACGCGGAAAGGTTCGCAGATTTCGCCTTGGGCAGCTGCTTTTTCAGCGCCTTCAGCTCCTGTTCCAGCGCCTTCCGCCGCTCGATCTGAGCGCGGAAGCTCTCCAGTTCATCCGCAGGAATATACTTCTCCCGCCGCTTCTTGTTCTCCGTCCAACGGTGGTAGAAATAGTCCTTGCCGCTGACGGTTTTCTTCGTAACAGAGCCTGCGGGCAGAGCAGAAATCTGCTGCTCCAACTCTGTCACCCGTGCCTGCATATCGGATAATTCCATAGCGCACCTCCTGTGAGATACTATTCTATGCAGAATTATACCCCATTATACCCTCGAAATCAAGGGTATAATGAGGTATAATTTTGATATGTTCTTATGGATTGCAAAATATTGTTTATGGCTGCAACAAAGCAGATTAGGTCTCTTCAAACATCAATAGCAGAGTTTCCTTCTATAAGTCGTGCCACATCATCCAACTCAATAAACATAACCTTTTTTCCACCTAGCTTTGCCAAAAAACGCAGTGTCCCCTTAAAAGAATTATCGAAGTACTGTGGAGCAATTACCGCAATAAGGTCAACGCGATTATCAACCAATCCCTGTTCCACAAATTGTCTGATGATTTCTTCCCCAGCTTTTGATGTCGAAAGAAGATGGGTATTCAACAAAACATCTACCGACTTCGAAGTACGCCCAGAATTCATCGTATTTTTCTTAATGATTCCTTTCATTTCATAGGCACACGATCCAACATTTATTTGCGCTGCAACGTCGCCATACTCAAGGCCCTTATGAGGTTGAGGCCGAAAGCCAGGCAATAGTGTATAAAACGCTTTCGGTAAACAGGCCATCGAACTGTCCGCGATACACCTCCCGATCTTAGCATTACTACAAGTTCCATCGCATTTTTCACCTAAATACACAGCATATTTTTTTGTGTTTTCTTTTGCCGTGGCTGGTAAGCAAGAAAAACAATCAATCTGATTAAAGAAAACCTCAACACCCTCAGTCCTGACAATACAAGGTTGTGCTATATATAAAGCACTTCCCATGATACACATTACAAGGTCTGCTGTATCTTGTTTAAATGCTGCGTGAATATTTTGATTGATCATAGTATACATCCTGCTTGTAGGAATGTACCAGTTTTCCACTCGACAAGCACGATGCCCTTCAAAACATTGTACGTGGAATGGTGCACCACAAGAACAGTGTAACCTGCCATTTTCATCACATTCCATGGGCTTCCCGCATTCTGCACAATATGGAATTTCATAGCTTCCACACTGCTCACAATATATTCTCGGGATGACTGTGAACAACTGGGGTTTACGCAAAACCGGTTTTACGTGCTCCGGAATTTCACACATGGCACCTTCTGCAGAGCCCAAACAAGAAATAGCGTTAGACAGAAACCATTCTGCAGCGATTTTGTCTTCCTCATTGTACAAATACGACCACTTGATATCCAAGCCCAATTCTTTAAAAATTTCTTTTGCAGGACGGCCTTTTAGATTTTCAATTTCTTCAAGAATAATCTCAATAGCAGATTGTGACCAATTAAATAAAACTGGTGCGGGGAGATGCTTAAAAATGCCGATACTGCCCTTTTTGACATTATACTTGACCGTTGCTTGTGTATCCTCAGAGATTGCAGCAATATAACTACCAGAAGTATCAAAACGGTCACTCTGAATTCGTTGAATCTCTTCTTGCTGTGCTGCAGTGAGTCCTTCAGAGCGTGAAACAACCGTTTTCTCTCCATTGGTACCCTGAAGAACCACTCTACTTCTAGCAACTTGGTTGATACAACGCTCAATGGCCGTTTTGGGCGGTTTTACTTGTGTAAGGGGAACGCCAATTTTTCTTACAATGTATTCAATAACACATCCCGTCATTTTATCGTGTTTACTAATGCATGCTAAATATGCTGTTCCAACACCAATCCAAAGGCACCCTCGATGCTGTTCCCAGACGCTATCACTCTTTCCAGCCTCATTTATAAACTGATACTCTTTGCTGTAAACATAGAGCACTTCAATACGATCAGTGCAATTTTTTGCAGACAAAATAGTTAAACCGCGAAAACTGTTTGCCTGTAAGTAAGGTTCTATTTCACCCTCAAGCTGATAAACCTTCTCATACTGCTCTGGAGTTAACTTGTTCTCAAAGTTCCAAAGAGTAAATGCCACACGATCTCCATAAATATAATCGTTAACAAGGTTGTCAATTTCAGAATCCGAAACCATAGCTTCGTGAATAATCTTGAAAATAATAGTGCTCTTTTCTTTTCCCTTGATATCATTTTCATCTATTTCTTTGGAAATTGCAAGATCAAACAATGCCTGCCATGGCAACATTTCGAGCTTTTTTGTCTTTTCCTGTTCGTTCATTGTATTCCTCCATTGTGCAGACGAGATGGTAATAAATGAGCGCAATGCTCAGATTACCCCACTACCAACTTATTGGTCTTCTTCAAGAACTTCGCCGGGATTGGGCGGTCCAGCTGCCAGGTGATATTCATCGGCCTGCTACCCTCATGCTTCACATAGTTCGCCATGCCCAGATAGGTATACGCCTCCGCGCCGCCGGTCATACGGTCCGCCTTAAACTCACGGACAAGCAGCAGTACCTTACTGCCGCGTTCCTTGTGGTGGATATAGCGCTGGCCGGTGGGTGAATTCTCCGCCGTGGTGCTCTGGCTCTGCCAATGGAACAAGCTCTCATTGATGGAATAATCGTTGTACATGGTGGTTGGCGAATAGTCCTTGTCCGCCTTGTTCAGCGTCACAAAGAACACATCGATGTTTTTCTCCGGCAGCCACTTCACGCCCTCACGAACGGTGGACGGCTTCATAAAGTTCAGCGCCACCAAGAGCTGGTCGCGGGTATAGGTGCAATGCAAATCCAGAGGACAGTCAAAGCCCAGATCAACCGGCTCGTCGATGAAGTCGATCTGTTCGAAGCGATAGCGCAGCAGCTCCAAGAGCTCGCCAAGCAGAACCGTGTTGTCAGACAGGGCATAGAGGTTACTAAGCACCTCTTCGTCGTCCCAGTCCTCCACAGCCTTGCCCCAGACGGTGATGTAAAACATCTGCATCATCCGCCTTTCAACCTCCGAAAGGGCGGCAAAATTCACATTATCCAAACGTGGAAGAATATCCAGAAGGAACGAAATCCAGCGGCGGGAATCGATCACAGCAAGCTTTGCAAACGCTTTGGTCAGAATATCCTCCAGCGGTTCTGAGAAGTCCTCGATGGCATCCGCTCTGGCGCAAATGCGAGAGAAGGAGGAAAACTTGTAGATCGCCCGCGGGTCAAGATGGTAGTAATTCAAGAAGTTTTTGAGCGTCAGCTCCAGCCCACTGTCCTCCGCAAAGGAGGCCGCGCGAGCCACAAACCCAGCCGTATTGCCATAGGAGGCGCGGATATTCTCCAAAATGTACTTGGCCGCCTTCTTCTCCAACTGGATATAGCAGCCCTTGGGGACGGACACAAAACCGTCCTTGATCTCACGGCTCACGCTGCGGGTGGCATTTGACAGCAGTGATGCAAACTTATCTTCAAAATTGTATTTTCGATTTGCCTGACCGATGAAGTCCAGCACGGTCAGGCATTCCTTGTCCTCAGATAGACGCAGACCACGTCCCAGCTGCTGCAAGAAAATCGTCAGCGACTCCGTGGGACGCAGGAACAGAATCGTGTTGACTTCCGGAATATCTACGCCCTCGTTGTAGATGTCCACGACGAAGATAAACCGCACCTCGCCGGACACCAAGCGCCGCTTGGCCGCCGCTCTTTCCTCGTCCGAAGATTGCCCGGTGAGGCACATGGACGGGATGTTGTGGTCGTTAAAATAACGGCACATGAATTCCGCGTGATCTACCGTCACACAGAAGCCGAGGCCCTTCACCTCGTCAATGTCCGTCACATATTTCAGCAGCGACGTCACTATATGGTCGGCGCGGCGGTCGGCAACCGCCCCGCTGAACGTATAGATGTGCTCCAGCTCGCTCTCTTGGTAGCCACCGGCAGACCATTTGAGCGCATCCAGATCCACTGTATCGGTAACGCCAAAATACTGGAATGGGCACAGGAGCTTTCGGTCAATGGCTTCCGGTAGACGGATCTCCGCTGCAATGCGGTTATGGAAGTATGGCAGGATACTCTTGCCGTCCATACGTTCCGGAGTAGCGGTCAAGCCCAGCAGGATGTGCGGCTGGTAGTAGGACAAGAGCTTCTGGTAAGTCGGCGCGGCGGCATGGTGGAATTCATCCACGATGATGTAGTCGTAAAAATCGGGACTCGTCTTTTCCGTGAAGCTCTGTGAGTTGAAGGTCTGAATAGACAAAAACAGGTTGTCGATGCTCTCCGGCTTATAGCTGCCCACAAACAGCTCGCCAAAGTTTGCGTCCTTGAGCACGGCGCGGAAGGTGTACAAGCTCTGCTTGAGAATTTCTTCCCGGTGCGCCACAAAGAGCAGGCGGCAAGGTCTATCCGGATTCTGCTTACGGAAGCGCTTGTAGTCCAATGCCGAAATGACAGTTTTGCCGGTGCCGGTAGCAGCCACCACCAGATTGCGCGTATAGCCACGGACAGTGCGCTCTGCCTCCAGCTTGTCCAAAATCTCCTGCTGGTAGGAATAGGGGTTGATGTCCATGGTGTAGACGTCGGCATTGTTGGTGTCGAAATATTTTTCCGCTTTCAGCGCCTGCGCCAAGCGCTCTCGCTGATCCTCCGCGTAGTATTCAAATTCGCGGTCATTCCAGTAATACTCAAAGGTAGCGGCGATCTTGTCAATGGTTTCGGGCAGGTCACGCCGCGTTACTTTTGTGTTCCATTCAAGGCCGCTGGTCAATGCGGCATTGGACAAGTTGGACGAGCCCACATAAGCCGTCGTGAAGCCGGTTTCGCGGTAAAAAATATATGCCTTGGCGTGGAGGCGGGTCGTCTTGGTGTTGTAGCTGACCTTGATGTGCGTATTGGGCAGCTTTCGAAGCTCCTCAATGGCCTTCACATCTGTTGCGCCCATGTAGGAGGTGGTGATGATGCGGAGCTCGCCGCCGTTTTGCGTGAATTCCCGCAGCTCGTCCATGATGAGCCGTAGACCGCTCCATTTGATGAAGGACACCAGCATATCGATCCGATCAGCCGAGACGATTTCCTTTTTGAGCTCTGTAAACATCTGCGGCTCATGCACAGCCCCGGTGAAAAGTGAGCTTTGTGCGATGGAGGTCTCTGGGCGCTCTATGTCCGCCGCTGTTTTTCCCACCGCTAACCGTGGGTCGGTCTCTCGCAAAAGCGCAAGAAGCTGCTCTGCCCGCCGATCAACACCCAGCGCGGCAAAGTCAGCTTCTTGCGTCGTATTTTGAATGAGCTCAACGATCTGGTTGGTCAGCCCGATCTGGGCAGAAATATCCCCGCCGTTGTCCAGCACGTTATCCAAGCCCTTTTGAACTACATCTGCCAGATACTGCGCCAGCACCTTGGATGCTTCCGCTTTATCAATGGGCGCAACAGCCTTACGGGCTTCCGGAATTTCCGCAAGCTCGCTGTTCAGCGCGTTATTGATGACTTGTTCATAAAGGCCATGATGTAACATATAAATCCCTCACTAAAACTTGGCTATATATCCCAGCTCATACCGGTCAATACGGTTTTATTAGAAAACAAGGATACCCATCAACCAATCGTAGATGCTTTTCACATAGCTATACTCGTCTACAGGAACACTATAGCTCTCTTTTGAAAGCTTATTCGAAATCGAATTGACTCGAAGGATCCAGTCTGTCTTCGGGTCCTTTCCTCCGACTAGATTGGCCTCCTCCGGGCGGACAAAAGTATCCTCGAAGAAGAGCGACCAGTTCTTGCCGTTCAAGATAATCTGTTTGCATTCTGGGAGTGTAACATAGTCCCAGATAGGAATGTCAATTTCTTCACCCGTACTAGACACATGCACATACATTGCCTCATCGGCTTCACCTTTTGCTCTGGTGTAAATATTCTTCGGCAGACCTTTAATTAGCCAGCTATCGCCGAAGTATTCTCCGAGGCGCTCAGAAATCAGCAGCTTCACCTTGGACTCAATTTCTCGAAGCATGGATTTCGTCTCTTCATTATAGATCTTGGTTTCATTTTGCCAGAACTCTTCCAAACCGTCGGGCACAAAATCCGGCCTCATATCAGCAATTGCCTTCTGATATGCACGCCAAAACCGGGTATCAGCACCTCCGCCAAAGTAACCACGCAAATCTTTGCGCTGCTCAGTATTCAGGTTATTTATGTAGTCGGTCAAAGGTTTGAGATAGTACTGGATCAAGCCAAACATATCGTCAAGAGCCTGTGTTTTAGGCTGAATCATCCCCTTCTCCACAAGCATATTGACAACATCATCAATGACGCGAATAACCGCCTGAATGCCACGGTTCATGGTGAGCATTCCGCTATCCCGATCTCCCTTGTCCCATTCATCCAGACAAGTCTCTCTGATATACAGCAGACACTTCTCTATAAACGGATAGAACAAATCGCAAGTCTCTTGATTATCTTTGCAGTCGAAAGTGCCTTCTTTTTGAAGAACATTCTTTTTTCCATAGCTGTCAAAGAATCTACACTTTTTCAGTGCAGACTGAATTGCTTCAACAGTAATACATCGCGTGGGTGTAGACTCGTTCTCGCCTATCACAATTCTAGAGTTAAGAGGCGATGTCGATTCTTCTCCCAGCATCTGTGCAATTTTAGATCGAAGAGCCTGCCGCTGCTCACCGAAATCAGGAGATTCCCAGAGCATGTCTGCATTCAGGGTCACTCTCAACGATTTTGGAACCGCCTTCTGGTTCTCATTAATATCCATGAACAGTTTAATCTGTTCACTTCTTTCCAAATCAACGAAGGCAACTACTGGAATGGTGTTTGTCTCGGCATACAGGGAATCTGAATAGCCGTACAGACGATGTTGGCCATCGATAATATACGCAGACCTATAGCGCTTGGGGATATGTAAAATACCGATCTTCGAAATTGTACTATCAACCTTAGAAGCAGACTGATCGAAAACCAATCCTTTTCCATTGGTATCTATACTGATGATAATCGAGTTCGGGAAATATCCGCCATCATTAATGAACGAGCGAACCTCTTGCAAACGCTTCTTCTTGATAAGTCGCTGATAGGTCGGCATCATGTTTTTATTTGCTTCTGAGCGATGCAATACATATCCAATTTTCAAAAGCTTTTCGGGCTCAATCGAAAATGAATAGTAGGTGTATCCACCCATTTTGCCTTGAATTGCAGGCACCCTATCATCCATATTTTTAATTTCTTGGTTTGCAAAAAGGCTACCCAAAAGCTGATATCTAGAACAAGAACCCAAATGTTTTGCCAAGTCTGTATAGTACTCGACAGTCGTGTCACTAAAATAGGCCATTCCTGCCTTGTCCAGCAACGCGAGATCTCGTCTATTCATGATGAAATTATGAGACGCCCAAATAAACTTCAGTTTCCGTCCCGGGAATTGTTTAAGAATCTCTTTTCTAACCCCAGAAATTTTGTCACTAAAAGCTGTTATTTCCGCGGCAAAACTTTTTTCGACAATAGCTTCTGATGCGTGGCAAAGAGTAACCAACACAGTTTCATCATCAACCGCCAGAACGCCAATTCTTTCTTTTAGGTCATCATTGCTGAAATCATAAGAAATCAAAATTCCATTTTCCGCATTTAGACCATAAAAGCCCATCCCAGCAAACAGCAACCAAATTTGGTCTTCAAATTGCTCATCTACAGGTTTCTCCTTAGCGATCCCCACATATTTAGGGCTCTTATAGTCTTTGCACTTTTCCCAACCAGCATCAATATACTCAGGGAGTTCCGAAGCTAAGATCTTCTGTGTCACGAACAGTTTTTTGTGGACACTTTTTGCCGTTGCCAACTGTTTGTCGTATACAACTTGGCTCCAATCCGTTCTAGCCATTACTTCGTACTCCTTTCTGGTATGTTCGTAAAAATATACTCCGGAACTTTTCCGCGATACGCTTTTTTGCCGCCAATCAAACTATTCCGCTCAAGTGTAACCATGCGCCCCTTATCTTTAAATATCTCCAAAATGGTTTCGTGGGCGGCATTTGTCATAATGTAGTAGGCTCCCACTTTTTTTATGTGGTCAATTAACTTTGCTAGTCGGCGTTGATCCTCAAGAGAGAACCAAGTTGAATTGTAGCCTACGAAGCCCGTATCCTCTTTAGAAACGGTGTACGGAGGATCCAAAAAGATCAAGTCTCCTTCAACTATCTTGGCGCTTATATCTGCAAAGTCCTGGCAGACAATTTCCAATCCTTCCAGTTTTTTGCTCACCTCGAGCAGCCGCGTATAATTCACAGTAGCATTTTTATGGCCATAGGGAACATTGTACTTTCCGTTCCTATTTACACGGTACAGCCCGTTAAAAGAATTTGCGTTCAAATATAAGAATCTCGCAGCCCGTTGATATTTTCCTTTTGGTTCAGCCTCGAGAATTGCGTAGTAGCTTTCTTCGTCTGTTTTATATTCCTTAAGATATTGAATAACTTTTTCCGGATTATCCCTAACAGCACAAAAGGCGTTTATCAGTTCGTCGTTAATATCCGACAAGCACCCCTTATTGGGCAAATCCAAAGAAAAGAAAATCGATGCTCCGCCCATGAAAGGTTCATAATAGTTGTTATAGTCAAGCCCTTCAGTTAGTTGTGTTACATATGGGACAAGCCATGATTTTCCGCCTGCCCATCGAATAAAAGATGTTATAGGTGCCATCAGTAATTCCTCACCAACTCAATTAAGTAGTATTTTGCGCGCGTGTACGCTATGTAGTTCATGTTTTCAGTTGTGTCAATACCATGGATATAAATGACCATGTTCGCTTCCAACCCTTTAAATTCATCTATAGAATACACGCTGATTTCATTCTCATTGCTGGGTGTACCATAAACAAATTTCCACTTTGCAATCCCGTCAGGGAATTCAGCCAACAGCTTTTCCTTGCTTTCGGTGAGAATTACTAAGGAATCATTTTTTAGATATTCTTCCTCAAGGTATCGCTTAAAAAGTGTTTCAAGAAGTAAGACCAATTGCCCATGCTCGTTAACAATTTCTGTCGTAGGTGTCGGACCTTCAACAGGATTTGCAACCATATCCGTACCCAGATTGGTTTTCTCTGCAGTCCAATTATAGATATTTGCGGTATTTCTAATATTCTCCCGCAGCAAATACGGCAGTTCACCAATGCCAAACCCGTTTCCGAAGCTCTCTTCTCTCAAAACCTGAACGTCATCGAAGAAAACTCCTAGGCGAGAGCCTTCTGGATCATCCAAAAGCAATCTAATGATACTTGCCCATTCCTCTGTAAAATCCTGTGCTTCATCAACAAAGATCGCGTTGTACTTTTCATAGTCACCAATGAGGCCATGGCTTATTCCTTCGAACAGTGGCTCTTGATAACTGGTAATATCCTCAACAAACATTTCAAAGAGTGAGCGAATATCTTTAACATCAACCGCATCTCCAATATGACTGTTTACCTTACTGGCAAGTGGTTTTGATGCACAAACAAAAAGCACCTTGTGCCCATTTGATTCCGCTTCATCCTTGGCCATTTTCATTGCAATCCAAGTTTTCCCGGTTCCTGCTCCTCCGCGCATGTAGAATTGCTTTACATTTTTCAGTAGATATATGTAATTGTCTTGCACACGGTTGATCACACTCAGCTGCTGATCTTTGAACCGAATCAGCGCGCCAGCTGCTGCAGAAATCGCAATTCTATCTCTTATGAGTTCAAGGAAAGCGCGATGTTGGCTTGCTGGATAATAGCGCCGACCGTAAGAACTACCTGCCCATAGGCGGAACATCTTTTTAATGCGATCATAGATATTGTTCAGGTCATTGCTATCAATAGTACACGTTCTATGACGATTATTTAACTCAAGTTCTTCTCCTATGGGATAGAAGGGAAAAATCACACCGGCACCATATATTCCCGAATACTTGGTGTTGTATTTCGAAGAAAAAACTTTGGAGAAGTAGTACATATTCTTTTCCGCCTGATCATACGGAGAAGAGTTCAGTTTACGCTCACCATGTACCGCATCCGAAAGATACCAGTTATTATCTTCAATACGGATTCCGTTCCCGCCTTTTACTTCCAGACATAAAAAGCCATAGTCAGGACTGGCAACAATAAAATCTGCTTCAGATTTCACGAGACGCCCCGCATAATAACTTGTCCAACTAACAGAATAAAAGACATCGAACGTATCAGGAAGCTGGTTTTTTAATTCCTGATAAACAATTCTTTCAGAATCCGTTGGCAAATACTCTGATATGTTTTTCGGATACATATTAGCCATAATTACATCTCCCAAAAACCAACAGTCGGGTTATCCACTCCGTCAATCGAATACAAATACTTTCTGCCAAGCTCGGCGTTGAAGTGATTACAAGAAATCTCCGGAATTATGAGACATGCACTGCAAGCCGTATCATCTCGCTCCGTGCAGATTGGATCAAATACGCAATTTTTCGCCTCGTCAAAAGCCTTCTTCAAGAAATACGCATAGTTAGATTCAGCCATTCCAGACAGAGCGCCAAGGGGGATTCCCTGACTAGTTTGCGCATAGATAAAGATGCTCGCAGTCTCTACAAGGATAATCTCTGTCAAAGAATTACCGGACAGACCACTTAGTTCTCCTGCCGAATTCATAAAGGCATGGGACATAGAGTGGAGCAGCGCAAAAACATTCTTAGTGATTTTTTCACCGTCATCGATTTCACCGAACATCGAAATCACATCGCTATGAACATATTGTGCAAACCACTTTTTCACAGAAATATCGTCGTCAAGGTCCGGCAACTGTTCCTCACTGATGATGTTGTTCTCATACAACCACTCAACGATTTTTCGCTGGCTAATCTCAAACAGGATGCCTTCCGTATCCAGTTTGGCTCCATAAGCAAGATTTGCCGTTCCGTCTCTAGTTCTATCGTAGGCATTGAGCTTCAAGCGGCAATTCTTATTTGTGGAGTTCTTCGGATCAGCAACTCTTCTGGAATATCCATATGTACAGTTGATAATCTGAATATCGCAAGAAACCTGCATATTTGTGATACCCATCTTTTTGTTCAATGCTGTAACTTCCTCTGGAGAATCAATGAACTCCATATCAAGTTGACGCTGAATTGCTTCTTCTAGTGTAATGATTCGTTTAGCATATTTCAGCGTATCATACTGCATCAGCTTGAACGAGAAATGGCTCAGCCATTCTGCGTAGCCCACCGGATTTTCCGCTTTTTTTCTTGAAAACAGATCATCACACATTACTACATACCGCTCAACACTTTTTGTGTTCGGCGCATTCTGAAGCATGTTATTTACAGCGCTTTCAAACATCTCAGGAGGAAGCATGCCCGCATCAATTAGGGCACGAACCTGCTGTTTTACATTTCGTCTCTGCGCATCGCTTTTAAATGCGTCACTAAATGCTAATTCAATGTTATTCAGAATCTCATCGTAGTCAGCGGTAGACAATTTGTCAAACCATCTACAGACGATCGTCTTTTGCGCATCTATGCCCTTCTTATAGAATTGACCATTCCGCTGATCAACCAGATTAATTACCTTCAGCGTGAAAGGCTTATAATTTCGGCCAGAATTTGCGTTGTCAGGCACCAATCTCGAATTGCAGTTCGGACAAATCTGAACAAACTCTGCAGGTTTTTCCGAGTTGCCGCTCCTATAAAACATTTTATATTGCGTTTCATTGGGGCGGAACTTGAAATTCTTTACCCCCTGCACATGCGGAATCTTTATGGGCTGTGCATATCCGCATTCGCAGGCATAGATCATTTGGAGTTGCTTGACTGCCCACTTTCCACAATCAGGATTTTTGCATTTCCATGTATACTTATCAACCGCATCAGGATTGCGAAGATCGCTCACTGCACCACAGGAACTACAGTAAAACACCAACGGGGATATTTCACCGATGATATCAGGGATTCCTTCGTTGCACGCGGTTTCAACAATTGCAAACGAATGAGTATCTGGTGAAAGATCAAACGCGCTGATGTCACCACCTCGATCACCAAACAGTTTTATTTGGCGCTTAATTTCACCTTCGATAAAATCCTCATATATATCAGACATATTGATATAATTCCAATTTTTTATCTTAGCCGAAACAGCTCTCTCAGAATCATCTTTTTCGGATATCCACATTTCCGGCAAGAACCTATATACAGCTTGAGTTTTGCTTCTCTTCATAATCTCTTACCTCAAATCTTAATCTCGATCTGCTCTTCTGTATCACGTAAGCTCGTCATTGGCGTTTTCTTGCCGTGCGAGAACTTTCCTATTGCGTCCGAAAGGGAAAGTTCCTTTGTGAAATTTCCATTTTTAATTCCAGAAAGAATGTTGACCGCTTCTTCGGTGATGATTTCTTTATATGCCAGAGACATTTTTTCCTGTTCATTGCATCCGTAAGCTGCAATAAGTTTAGAAACTGCATCATCAACGTCGATTTCTCCGGAACGAAGCAACTTCTGTACTTTAATTGCATTATGCAGACTATCCGAATTGGTTTTAATTGTGTAATACTGCCTAATCAAGCCTGCAAGCAATCCGGGCAAGGTGCTATAGATCGCATTTTTAGCCCATCTGTTGATTGGGACAGCCTCAACAAGATCGTCCCTGTTCTGATGGAAAATAACAAAATTTTTCAGGTAGGATCTATCGCGCACCCTCATTAGTCGAATGATATCCACGACAATGCCCGTAAACTTACGACCAGTACGCGAATATGCTTGGATGTATTCGGCATTGTTGTTTGGCATTCCAAAGAAGTACATCACGTTAAAGGAATCCTCATCCACACCATGAGAAATGGTACTTGTTGCGAGCAGGAGGTTGGTACTCTCGAAGTTCTTTCTGTTCGCCTGAATATCGAACAACGTTTTTCTTACGGTTTGGAAGTCCACATCACTGGTCATCTGTTCAATAACGTACTTAGGAACACCCTTTGCCTCCAAATAGTTGTTAGCCTGGTTCTGGAATGCGTTCTCAAGTTCCATTGCGTCTTGCTTGCGATTATTGTAGACCAATTCAATCCAATAGTCGTACAGCATATCTCGATACTCATCAATGCTCCCAGAAAAACCGACAGCGCAGAGTTTTTCGTAGCTTTCTTCCAAGAATTGAATCATTCTATACACGACAAGTCGCATGATATAAACCGATTCCCACATGCCGTCAGTAATCGACCGTCCATAGGGGGCATATCCGATCAAAATGCGTGTAATGTCATTATTATCGGTGTAGGAATAGAAATCTTCGCCTGCTTCTGCTGAAGGATATTCACATGGAAATCTCCGTCCATCCATGTGATACAAATGCCAAATATGGCTCTCATACATGGAGATAGTTGCTGTTGCGCCAACAAATCGGATTAGCTTGCGCTGCGCCTCTGGAACCAGTTCCTTTGCATAATAGCTCAAGAACGACTCGTAGTGCGCATCAAATGTCCCCAAACTTTCCTTTACAAGATGCATCTCATCTTGAATAAAAAGAGTCGGAATGGGATCTTTTAGCAATCCTACGTTTTGAAGCACATGTCCGCCGCATGACGCGCAAGAGCATTTTGCATTTCCCGTAAATCCATGTACTGGGCATTTTTTCTTCACTTGACCAAACAGCATCTTAAAGTCATTGCTTGTGCCAAGCATAGCCATCTTATCAATCGTGCTGACCACAATGGAAGGCAGATAGCGATAAATTTCGTTATCTACAATCATGAGCGGCAAAACCATGATTGGGCACTCTGGATTATCACAAACATGCTCCAATCTCCAAGTGTCACGATTAAATCTTAGATTTACGTGTTTTTTACCACAATAGGGGCACGTATCAATGAAGCGATAATACTCATTTAGCGTTTCGGGATCACTTTCAAGAATAAGGTCTTTTGTCTTATTCTTATCTCCGCGCTCACTTAAACGTTCAAAGGAGTCTATCTTATTCGGTGTATTTCCTTTGCCCACAAAAAAGCCGACTTGGAACGGTGTTTTGTGAGCCAACTCCCCGCTGGACTCTCTTACAACATTCGCTTTCACGACGATCATAAGCACACGATCAAGCTGTTGCACTGCAAGCAGTCTCAGCGGATACTTAAGAAATGCAGTAATGCCGTCGTTTTTTCCGCGCAGGCGGTCAAAGAACATGTTGAACACGCATGCGCCAAGAAACGCTTCTGTTTTACCACCACCTGTAGGGAAGTAAAGCAAGTTCGCAGCTTCAATGTCCGCTTCTGCAATATTGGGATCATTCTTATACTCGCTGCGAATCATTTCACAGATAAGCGAAACGATGAAAACGATCTGGAACAGACGCCAACCGCTAATCTGCCTGTGTTCACCAGCAAGTTTCGTCATGAAGGTTTTGTTCATATAAACAAACGCCTTTTTGACAAAATCCCTGTACTCAATCTGATCAATGCCCTTCTTAAAACGGCCAATTTCATGCTGATAGTTCTCTAATGCATCTCTAAACCGTTCTTTTGCATTGACCGTTTGAAACCTCGTGTGGTTGAACTCGTATACACACTTCTCATAATCCGATTTCATTTCTTCATAAATAAAAGTCAAATTACCAACCGGATCCTGAATTAGCTTTTCAAATGTAACATACTGAGTTAAAGCATCTTTGGTCTTCAGCCGCATTTGATAATATTTCGGGATATTATCAGTCCGAATGGAGTTGTCCTCCTCATGATAGGCTGCAGAAGTGTTTTCTGCAACGACATGTACCATGGGACGCTTTCTGTAGCTGTTTTTAAAATAGTCCAGTTTGATATTCTGAAACTCGACACCAGCATCTCCAACCACATCAATGCCAGCATTGAAAACTTTAGGCAAATATCCGATGTTGCTCTTGCCATTCACTGGAGTCTTATTAACCATTTGCATCAAGAATCGATAGGAATCCCCTTCATCGGTAACGGTGCAATAAATGTCAATATCCCATCGAGGGCTTACACGTTCTTCGCTTCCACCTGTCACAAGATAGAAACGTTCCTTATCAACCAGATCAAAAAATGTGACACGGTCACTCTTAATAACTTTTATTTCGCTGATGATTCTATCCGACAGTGCCCTTAAGTGTTCGTTGATTTTCTGATCCAGATGAAACTTTTTATCTCTAATATAATCAAGCCGGATTGATATACCATCACCCATCTCGTCTTCAATCTGCACCTTTTTGTAGGTCAGCGGAAGACTAAACCGCAGGTCAGGATAGCATTCACAGAGCTGCTGGATTTCGGTATATTGAACGTTATCCTTTTCAGAGTATTTCTGAAGCAAGTAATCAATCGTCTTGTCATAGTCCGGCTCGACCGTATAAAACAACAGTCCCTTGGGAATCACACGAATAACACCTGAAGAATTCTTCTTGACGATAAACGAAATACTTATGGACGGTACACTTTCAAAGCGGGTACTATTATTCTCGATATACCCACCATCAAACTTCTCTTCCATGCGATTCTCAGCAAGCATGCCGACCATAACGCGATCTGCCGGAGATTCATCCACAAAAGTCTCTTCAATATCATCACCGGCGATCCTTTCGATATATCTAGAGACTATGTAATCAGCAAGTATGTTGTAATTGTTTGCCATACTATTTCTCCTTCCGGCATATGTAAATATCATATAGGGTAATTACTTGTTTGACTTTGTCCACCACGCAGGTTTGTAAGATGACGCTTTTCCCGCGCCATATCCGCCAGTCACTCCAAACAGCCGCTCTGCTTCCGTCACGTACAGTGCTAATTCTTTCCGATCCCCCAAGATCCACAAACAGCCATTATTTGACCTGCAATCTACAGCTTTGAACCCCTTGCTCACAAAGAAATCCTTCAAGCTTTTGGGCTGAGTTTTACCTGCTTGTACAGCAGATTCTTGTTTTGCGGGAGAGCTTGCCACATCTTTGGGAGCAAGCGCATCATTGGCAATGATTTTCGTAATCTTATATGTCAAAGAAACTCCTGCAAGATTAAAGGTTTCACCGACCTTTTTCCCTATAATTCCTTTTTGCTTAGGGTACTTTGCAAGATCAACCATCACGGTTGTGTCCTTTTTTGTTTCCTGAATTACTGCCTTAATGGTTACATGATCGACTACTTCATTAAGCAATCTTTCTTTGATGGTGGCTGAAGCTGTACGTTTGGTTACAGTATTCCGTTTGTTTCCCGTACGAACACCAGTTGATGGTGTACCGCTCTGCGTTGAAGACTGCGGTAAAGGTGTTCTATCTGGCACTTGCTTAATAATTTCTTCCATTGGTGTACCAGGCTTCAGATCGCTAATTACATACAAAACATCTCGGGCTCTTGAACAGGCGGTATATACTGCTCGCATCTGGCTCTGTACCGCAGTTTGCTGCTCTTCCGGCATATTTTTGATAGCGCTCCATGTCTTTATTTCACTACCCACTTGTCCGTTGAGATTGACATAGTTATACGGGAACAAGCCAGCCAAAATAACAGCCTTAAAATCCAATCCCAACGAGGACTCAATCGTAGAGATAACTACACCCGTAATGTCTCCAGGTTTTTTCTTCACAAAGAAACCATCTTTCTCGTTAATGATCATCGAATAAGAAATGCCTTCCTCGTCAAGCCCTTGCTGAAGCCAATAGAGGAAATGGTAGTTCAAATAAGGGACTTTTCTAAACGGGAATAACACAGCTATGTCTGAGTAACTAATCCTATACGTTGTTGCAATTTCTTTAATTGCTGCAATTACACTCGTTTTGATACTTGTCCGTTGAACCCCGGTCCTAACTTTAAGCGCAATTGTTGGATTTGTGCCGACTTTGAACGAGTTATATTCATACTCCAAAGAGTTAATTAGATCCAGCATTGACAAACGCGTATTCATGTGCTGCAACATATGTGAAATATACTCGCCTATCTCTTGACTATTTCGGTAATTTTTTTCAATGTAGCGAACACGTCCAGTGAAGTCAAGCTGGATCCCATTCATCCGTTTCCACGGGGCATCACCTTTTCGGCTCAGCGCACGAACTGCTTGATTCAAATCGCCTGCCATTAAAAACACACGATCATCGTCATCTTCCAAAAGGCGATAACATAGCTCGATATAAAGAGGATCAAAAATCTGCACCTCGTCAATAAAAATCGCCTTAAATCGAAGCTTCACCTTTCCTTGTTTCACCATGTCTATGCATTTTTGAATTTCTTCTTCTGTTGCAATGTTTGATGCGCAATGAGAGTGCAAGCATTCCTCATAAATCTTTTTTACCAACTTATGGAATGTCATGATAAACAGTTTGATATCTTTGCCAAAATTAGCACAACTGCGCTTGAAATTATAAGAATCGGCTAAGTTGCTGTTATAGCATGTGAGGAGTACGTTGGATCCTTTGTACAGACTTGCATACTTAAACGCTTTAGAAAGAAGCAGAACGCTTTTTCCTGCGCCGGGGTTTGCCAGAATGACTCGATGACCTTTACCCATGTCGTTAACAACGCCTACCTGGTACTCATCGAGGAAGAATGTTTTATATTCCAGTTCCTTTCCGGTAATGCGCAGATCAGCTTCGGTTACCAATGTTTTCTTTTCGGCAATGCAAACATTTATGGTCTCATTCAGCACGACAGTGTATTCGGGAGCCAAACGTTCGAAAATCGCTCGACATTCTAGTTCTGACAGAGACTTAAACGTCTTATCGTATGCCTTGCGAATACCCGCAAATATTTTCAAATCTTCAATTCTTTTTTCTTTGCCGTCAGATGTGATTGGTCTAAACGAATCAAATGTTGCATAATTTCGTAGTTGCTGAAGGTCATCCTTCGACACGGTAGTCTTTCCTACCACCTCATCCGGAAACATAACAATATGTTTGTATGGGAATTTAAGTGCTTTCTTTTCTCCGTTACGAACAATCAAAAGCTTGGAATCCAAAAGGCGTTCATAGATTTTACCTTCGACCATTTGGACATAAGCGATATACGAAAACACCGGCATTGCATTAATCATTCCGGAGTAAATCGAGAACGTGACAAGCCCTTCGCTGGGAGAAATATACATCCCCAGCTTCACTCTTTCGCCGCTTAAGCCTACAGGGTCTATACCAACCACCATATGGCCATTTTGAAAAATGCGCGCAGCATATCTAAGGATCCCTTTTTCCGCTTTTGTAATATGATCCTTTCGTTCATAATCCTGCGGCCACAAGCGAATTGCCATTTCTCCCACCTCTTGGTTTCACGAATAAGATTTACTTGCAGTTATGGATATTGCTCAATCTCCACTCACAAACTCCATCACATCTCCGATATTGACATCTAACGTAACGCAAATCCGATTGAGCACGGACAGTGTGACTTCCTCATCCCGCCGCAGCCGGGTCATGGTGTTCGGCGCGATGCCTGCCGCTTTGCGCAAATCAGCTTTGCTCATCTTCTTATCGACGAGCAGCTTCCAAAGCTTATTATACGAAATAGCCATTTCCGTTCGACCTCCGGCTACAAATATTGTTCTAATTATACATCTTTCTCGATCATAAGGCAAGAGAGCTTCGCATCGTGTTGCGAAACTCTCTAATTTCAAAAACAGCTTGCATGCAAGACTCTTACATATAGATCGTTCGTATATCTTGGCAGCAGTTTTACTTCTCATTTTCCGCTCGGCGTCAATATCATAAGGGTTTGGGATTATCCCAAAATCGCCGCGTGTCCGGACAGCGGCTGTGCTTGCTATTCTCTCAAATCCCAGTTTTCTCTGTCCCAACGCCACTCTTTCTCTCCGCCGAAATCTGTGCTATACTGTAAGAAAACCGGTGGAAGGAGGACTCGCTTATGGCGCTCAAACGGGTATTTGCCGGGTTTTACACGCGGTACGACGGAAAGCCCATCTTCGTTGTCCGGGTGCTCAAGGACATCGACACCGGCGAGTCCATCGTGGTCTGCAAAGATGCCAGCTTTGCCAAAGAAGACAACGAGCATTACTATCTCATCCGGTACACCTCCTTCTGCGAGCAGGTCGAGGTGGATGGTGTGCTGCGGGATAAATACGTCCGTCAAACCCGGCGTGAGATCGACGAAGGCACCGTCCGCGAAGTGTATGAGGACGGCTTTCCGGAGCCCAAGAGCAAGCCCTTCACTTACGTTGATGACGAGTACGCGGAGCGCGCCATCCGTTGCAGCAGAACCTACTATGAATACGCCAAGGACATCTGCGAAAACTACCGGATGGATCTGCGGCGATACAAGCTCATCCGGGAGCGGAAGCAGTACATCGGCGTATCCAACCGCGAGGCATATCAGGCCATGTGTGAGGATCTCGCATTTGCCCAGCAGTCGCTCAAAACGGTGCTCAACGACTACGCTGATCTCTTCCGGAAACGCTTTTCCGAGGGGCTGTCTATCCGCAAAGCAGCAGATACCATGCAGCAGAACCGCGGCGTGATCGAGCGGCGGCAGGCCGCACTCTATCGGACGTTTGCCCAGCTTTTGCAGCAGCGGGATGAGGCAGACGGTGTCTGTCGGCTGATGCAGAAAACTGAATACGATCAAAGGGATATAGAGGATTTGCTCGAATAACTGATGCAAAATCAAAGCGCTTGTCGTAGTGGCAAGCGCTTCTTTTTTGTCCTTGTTATGACAGAACCGTGACATGCCGCATCATTTTGTCCGTTGGAAAGTAGAAAGGGCAATTTGAAGCAATGCACAGAGATTGTTTCGCCGTCTCCGAAACTTTTTCGAGAAATCTGGGACAAAACCGGTCTCTGATTCTCTTAGCTAAGTAGAGGGGGAATCAGGAGAAAGAAAAGTTTTTAGAAAGGGGGTACCAAGTTTTTGAGGAAAAATGTCCGTTAAAAGGTAGAGAGGAAAACGTCTGTGAGACAAAATCGTGACACTCTGATTTATTTTGTCCGTTGGTTATATAGAAGAGGAAAATAATTTTCTCTCTACCCCTGTTTTTCTCTTGAAAATTGTCCGTTGTAAAGTGAAAGGCAAACAGCTTCGCTTCCAAGCCGCCCTTCAAACAAAGTTTTTCAAAATTGAAAGGAGAAACATTATGATCACTTACCACAACCGTACCCACATGACCGCTGTCCCCACAGAACTGCTGCAAGACACGCACCTTTCTGTTGAGGCAAAAGGCTTCGCCGCAATCCTCTACGCCCTTGGCGATGAAGGCGTTGAGCTGTCGGAGCTGGCCTGTCAGCTGAACATGCCGGAGGAAAGGATTTCCGTTGTTTTAACAGAACTTGCCGACACGGATTACCTGCAAATCCGGAAGGAAGGCGATGATGAGTTCTGTCTGGAACTGAGGGGGAAGTAATACATGCCGGACCGCACGCGACCCATTCGCAAGGAAATCTGCCTGAACGAGCAGGAACTGAATCTCATCCAGCACAAAATGCGCCAGTTGGGGACGCAGAACTTTGGAGCGTATGCCCGGAAAATGCTCATCGACGGCTACATCATCAAGGTCGATTACACCGAGCAGAAAAAGTTAGCTGCCGCTGTCAGCAGGATTGCCACGAACATCAACCACGTCTGCCGCCGCATTAACAGCACCGGGCATTTCTACGAGGATGACGTTGCCGAACTGAAAGCGCGGCAAGCCGAGATCTGGGAACTGCTGAAAGTGCGGCAAAAGGACGAGCTTTGACCACGATGGGATTTTCCATGTGCGGGTTTTCCGTCACCGGTTTTCCGGACGGTGGACAAGTTGACGCTCCGGTGCGTACCGCAACCGGATTTCAGGACGACGGTTTTCGTGCCCTCCATCGGGGCTGAAATTCATCCTCTAACTAATAAGAAATAAATCAAGATACAAGAGAATCAATCTATCAATCAATCAACACAAAAATGGATGGATTGATGGATGGGATGGGAGGTCAGATGAAAACTTTTTGCAAGCTCACGGCGCAGAGCCCAGCGACGTCCTATGTGCCGCTACCAAGGTTCCTTCTCCAAGACGAAGCCCTGCGAGACATCAGCAATGACGCGAAGGTGCTCTATGCGCTGCTGCTGGATAGAGCCAGCATCTCCCGGCAGAACGGCTACGTCGAGCCGGACGGCACAATTCGGCTGTACTTCACCTTGGAGCAGGCGCAGACGAAGCTCCACCGCAGCCGCCAGAGCGCCACGCGGAGCTTCCGGGAGCTGGAGTATAGCGGCCTGATTGTTCGGCGCAAGCAGGGCTTGGGCAAGCCCGCGCTTATTACGCTGAACTATCCGTCAGATGCAAAGTTCATCGCAAAGGAGGGCGAAGATGCACAAGCTTGACCCCATCGAGCGCCTGCCGGACGGCACACTCTTCCGCCTGACGCCGGGGCAGCTCCGCAGCGTGCGCGGCCTTACAAAGCGCTGCTGCAACTTCTTGGATGGCGACTGCCTGCTGTTGGACGGCGTCTGTCCGCAACACATCTCTCGAAGCCTACTTTGCCGGTGGTTTCGCCGCGCCGTGCTGCCTCAGCAACCGAAGTTGGAACAGGCCATCCTCAGCCCGAAAAAACTCCGCCGCTGCAAAGTCTGCGGCACGGGCATCCTCGCCCGCTCCGGCAGGGCAAAATACTGTCCCGCCTGCGCCAAGGAGGTTCATCGCCAGCAGAAGGCGAAATCCGCCCGCAAACGGCGCACGGGCGTAGACAATTCAGGGGCGAAAAGCCCTTGAATTGCAAGCATTCCCGCACCGCCAAAGCCGCGCGGCAATACGATTTCCCTCGCAGCCCTGAAATCGAATTCTATTTGTCTACATAGTAGCCGGAACACACGCATAGATTGAAGCAGAAAATGCTCTGGAAAGGAGGGCAGCCATGGAAGTATTTCTGATCTTCCCGAAATCAAAGCAGGCGCAGCAGGAGCTTGGGCAGGAGCTGGCGAAGTTCCAGTCCGAGCAGGCGCTGAAATCCATCCAAAAGCTGCCCTGTCCCACGGAGCAGAAGCTGGAGCTGGTAGATGCAGCGGTAAAGCATCTGAAAGCGCAGCAATAATACATAGCAAACGAGCAGACCAGCATTGAACGCCGGCCTGCTCGTTTTTAATATATTTCTCGCTGAATTTGGCCCCACAAGGTTCATATAGAGCCGCGCGATTTCTTCAAGCTCCCGCTGAACGCAAGGTCAGTCACGCTGATAGATTGCCTCCAACCGTTTTCTGGATTCCTCCAACGTGTAGGCAGGTGTGCCGGAAAGCCGAGCGGCCTCTGCTGCCTCCAGCTTTGCGCGCAGCTTCAAGGTTTCCTCACGCTGTTCGGCTTTTTCATGCGCCAGATCAGAGACCATGCTGTAGTCGTTGCACAGTGCAGTCGAAGATTTAATAATCATGGGTCTGTATCTCCTGAATGATTCTGTAATAATTCTATCGAAATTATTCACGGCTTTCAAGACTCTGTTTGAAATACTTCTCCCATGTGGATTTGAGAATCTGCACGCTTCCCTGTTCCCATCGCTTGAACTTTTGCAGCGGAACGCCAAGCTGCGCTGCATATGCCTTCTGCGTCAAGCCGAGCCGCTGGCGAATAGCTTTGATCTGCGCTCCCTGACCCCGCAGCAGAAACAGGTTATAGTCATCCAGCAAATCCTCCAGCGGCACTTCAAACAGCTCCGCCAGCTTCTCCATATGCTCCTTCGGATAAAAGTCCCGCCCTGCCTCTTCGTAATGGATGTAGGTACTGCGGTCGATGCCCGCATAGTCCGCCGCGTCACGCTGACGAAGTCCTTTTTGATAGCGATACCACCGCAGCTTGTCCGCAATTTCCGTGATCTCAGATGCGTCCGAAAACCGCAGATTGAACTTCTCGGCATCCAAAAACTTATGCGGAAGGACGACCGGGAACTTGAGAATTTGAAGCGGCGCAACTTTTAATGTACCTGCAATATTCGCAGCCAATACATAGCTGCGGACTTTCAGGCGGCAGAACATAGACCATTTTGCCCCAAAAGGTTCATGGTTTTCCACCTCAACCGCCGATTGTTCCGCTACGATAGGGTAGCATTTTCACAGCAGCGGGAGGCATATGTGGCGAGGCGGACGCCTTTTTCGGGGCGATAGGTGTTGATGCCTTTGATG
>CALVMX010000049.1 GCA_944349415.1 uncultured Clostridia bacterium | reverse complement strand
TTATCGCCATTTAAAACTTCCTTTATCATAAGCGAAAGTTTAGAAAAAAGTTGTTTTGAGCCAATAATTTTTTTAATAGTCTTAATTTCTCCGTCCACTGCTTTACAGATAGGTTTCAAAGAAATTGTGCTAGCAATAAGTCCGGCAATTTTACTCATTCTCCCATTGTTTACAAGGTTGTCAAATCTTTGAAGAACGAAGAAAAGAGTGCAATTATCTCTAAATTTTTCGATTTCGTCAACAATAACTTCAAAATCTAAATCGGCATTTATAAGTTCCACAAGTTTGTCAACAATAAGCATTTCTGTGCCGGAAACAGCCTTAGAGTCGATAATATGAACGTGAGAAGAGTTTTCGTATTCATTTTTGGCAAGAAGTGCACTATTATAGCAACCTGAAAGTTTAGAAGTTATTGTCACAACAAAAGTATATTCGGCACTTCCAAATTCTTTTTTAAAAGCTTCTGGTGCAGGACAAGCACTTGAACTTTTTGTTTTTGGCACCTTTATGCCTGCAAGCATTTCATCAATATTGCAACCTTCCACGTCCACATACTCTTTATCACCAACATTTATGGTGAGTGGCACAATTTTAAAACCTATTCCTGTTCCGTCGAGATAGTTTTTGTCAAGGTCAGAACAACTATCTACTATAATTTGATATTTCATAATTTTCTCCATTTAATTTAATTTTTTTCATCTATCGAAAGCACAATATTTGCATTAGAAATTTAAGTTAATATTTTTGCAAAATCAAAATTCCTACAAAATTAACTTCACATTTACAATACTAATATATTTATATGCTTTCATTTAATCAATTTTTGTCAAATTTTTCTCAATTTTGTCGAAATCTAGAGTAACAACCTCTAATTCGGCATAATAAAGCCTCGCCATTTGATAGCGTTTACGCCTAATAGACGACCTTTCTAAAAAGAAAGAGTCCACCGCTTCCCAAACAAAAACCCAAACAGCGATTTCGAGAATTGTTGATAAAATATAATTATTAAGAAAATATATTTCCAAAATAAGAAAGCCCATGAAAAGCACGCCCAAAATAAGCATGGTAAAAGCAAACAACATATTCCTTTTAAGTTCTTGTTCTAGTTCTTCAAAATCTCCCTTGAACTTATTTTTATATGCAACTTTTACTTCGTTTTCATCAACACAATCATCGGTAAATATCTTTACTCGTAAATTTACTTTAGGTGGTATGTTCTTAACCTTTTCTACTAAAAATTCTTCTAAATTAGAATTTAAGACTTCGTTTGAATCATAATTATAATCAGAAAATATTGCGGCCTTACTTTCCGCTTTTATATTTATTGTTTCTATATCTTCATAATTATCATTTTTGTTTTTGAGTTCTTTTTTCAAGTTTTTGACGACTTCCACTATTCTAACCTCAAATTTATATATAACCAAATAAGTAATATTTAAAATTAATTTTGTTTTAGGAATTTTCCTATTTAATGATTATAGCATTAAATTCTTAAAAATAAAAATGTTTTTCTCTTTTTCTTTACAAATATCAAAACTTTTTTATATAATGTATTGAAAAAGTATATTTTGAATATATAATTCTATTAAAAATGAGGTTTTGATGACTTTTTATGACTGGCTAATTGAAAATGAGGACGTTATGGGCGATGGCCCGGGACTTTGGTGTCCTCTTCATATATGTTTGATGGTTGGACTAGCTCTATGGCTTGTTTGTGCTTTCTTTTTGTTTAAAAAGTATAAAAATTTTGCCTTGAAACTGACCACTGTGCTTTGTTTTGTGATGATTTTCTTCCGCATTTTCAGAATGGCACTTTTATATTTCAGTGCTAAACAAACCTTTGTGGAAATTTTGCCATGGCACTTATGCCACCTTATGAGTTTTATTTTTCCACTCTTCTTTTTACTTAAAATCAAAAAAGGTTTTCTCGCTGTTTTGGTTGTCACCTTCTTTGGCGGAATTTTAACATTCATTTTCGGCGATTATTACTACCTTTCCACACTTTCCTTTCTTCACTATGAAAGTTTGCTTCTTCATTTCATTATGCCAACAGTGGTTATTGCCTGCATCGCTTCTGGTTATTTCAAAGTGCGAGTAAAAGACTTTTGGCAAGCCTTTCTTGGAATTTTCTTAATTGCCTGCTGGTCGATGATCGGAAATCTTTTGGTGGAGGATGCTAATTTCCTTTATCTTATGGAAAACGGACTTCCTTTTGACATTTTCGCGTTTATGAATTGGGAGTATTCTTATCTTCTTGATTACGCCATTCTTGTTACCATTATTGCTCTTGTCAGCATTCTGCCATTTTATATCTATGACAAAGTCAAGAAGAAAAAAGCGGATAAGAGTTTTGAAATCATTATGAAAACAATTAAAAGTGAAATATAAAAGGTGGACACTCCACCTTTTAGTTTTATTTATTTTTAAATTTAACTATTCATTTGCCGTGATAACGATATCTGCACCGGTGTCTAGGACATTTTTTATAACCACTTCGCCGTATTTGGCATCTTTTAGGCGGAGTTTTTCAATTTCTTTCATTACGTCAAATATTTTTGCTTTTGGAACAGGCTTTGAAGTTTTGCAACTTTTCACGCCTTTTTCTGTTTTAACTGAACTTGTCACAATTCGCATTGGGCAAGTGAGTTCTTCTTTAGCAAAAATTTCTCCGCGCTGACAATTATTCCCTGTAACTTTGATTTCGTCTCCGTCTTTTGTCGCCACGAGACTACAACCAAGCGGACACATTATACAAGTTAAATTATATTTTTCCATTTTCTCTCACCTCGAAAATAATTTCGTCTTTCACACCTTTTTTAGAAAACTTGAAAGTCATCATCTCGCCCGGCACGCCTGCCAAAACATATTTTTTGGCAATGATATTTCCTTGTGACAAGCAAACTATCCAACTTTTTACAACTTTTTTCTTTAAACGGAATTTAACTTCCACTTCTTCCTCTCCTTCAAAAAGAGTGTAAGGTAAAACATACGAAAAGTCGGCACTGTGCGAAACTTTAATTAAATTGCCGTTATTTAATTTCTTTTGTGCATATAAACTTGCAAAAAGTCCCACCTGTTTTCCTTCCAAAGCCACATTGTCTACTAAATCGTGAACATGTAAAATATTTCCACAAGAAAAAATCCACTCTTTCTCTGTTTGGTAGTGTTCGTTGACAAAAGCTCCGTTTGTCTTTGGGTTGATTTTTACTCCCTTTACCATTTGCATTTCTGGAACGAGTCCAACAGACAAGACGACTGTGTCGCACTTCAAAAACTTTCTTGTGCTTTCGATGCGGTTATAGTTTTCGTCCACTTGTCCGTAGTAAACGCCTTCCACTCTGTCTTTTCCGACAACTTCAAAAATAGTAGTGTTGTAGTAAAGTGGAATATTAAAATCATCAAGGCACTGCAAAATATTTCTCTTAAGCCCACTGCTTGTAGAATTGATTTCTAAAACTGCGTGAACTTTAGCGCCTTCAAGTGTCAGCCTCCTTGCCATGATAAGTCCGATATCTCCGCTTCCTAAAATGACAATATCTTTTCCCACCATTTTACCGTCAATATTGACCATTTTTTGCACTGTTCCTGCTGTCAATATTCCCATTGGACGCGTTCCATTGAGAGAGATATTCCCCGCCGTCCTTTCGTGGCAACCCATGGCAAGAATAAGGGCTTTGCATTTGATATTAAAAACACCACCTTTGCCCATAACAGAAACTTCTTTGTCGCCAATTTCGGTTACAAGTGTGTCTGTCAAAACGGTGATATTTTTATCTTTTTCGACCATTTTTCGAAAACGATGAGCAAACTCCGGCCCTGTCAGTTCCTCGTCAAAATAGTGAAGCCCAAAACCATTGTGAATACATTGATTTAATATGCCACCTAAAACTTTATCTCGTTCCACCAACGTAACTTTGCTACCATTTTGAGATGCGGCAAGCGCACTGCTCATACCTGCCGGTCCGCCACCGATTATTAAAACGTCAGTTTCCATAATTCACCTCTCTAATATCGCCGACCGACACCTCGCTTCCGCGATTTTCTTTTAAGACGTCTTCATAGCTTATCTTTCTTGTCTTAGCAATAATGTTGACCACTTTTGTAAAACAAAAACCGCCTTGACAAAGTCCCATTCCGGCGTTTGTTCTTCTCTTTACAGCATCAACCGAACGAATTTTTATCGGTCTTTTTAAAACAGCAACAATATCGCCTTTGGTTATTTTTTCACATTTACAAACAACCTCGCCATAGTCTTTGTTTTCTTTCACCATTTCGTTTTGTGTTTTAATAGGATAATCTTTGAGCATTTTATATGGCTCTATCTTCTTTAAATTTTCTAGTTCACTCGTCTTGAAGCCTAAAAGTTTTACCACCATATTGGCGATTGCTGGCGCGCTTGAAAGTCCTGGCGAACAAATTCCTGCAAGGTTAATGATTCCATTAACTTTGCTTTTTTCAATAATAAAATCGTCGCCACAAATGGTTCTCACGCCGGAAAACTCTCGAATGGCATTTTTAAAATCCACTTTATTTAAAATTAATCCTGCTTTTTCTTTAATTTCTTTAAGTCCGCTTTCAGTAGTCACCGTTTCATATTCGCTTTTTTCGCTCGTCGGTCCCACAAGATAGTTGCCATCGATGGTTGGAGTGATTAAAACGCCTTTCCCTTTTTCGGTCGGAAGAGGAAAAATTGTGCAAGGCACATTCAAAGTAGTCTCTTTAGAAAAAACGAAATACTCTCCGCGTCTATACTCCAGCGGATATTCTTCCGTCCCTAAAATTTTTGCCACCTCGTTATAGCCGAAACCTGCGGAATTTATGATACTTTTAGTTTTAAAAGTGTTGTTCTTTGTGACAATTTCAAAGATATCTTTTTCTTTTCTGCACTCTACTAAATCTTCTTCTAGATACAGTTCTCCGCCGTTTATAATTCCTTCTTCACAAAGTGCTATTGTAAAAAGATATGGGCTTACAAGTGCGGCAGTTTTTGCATATAAGCCGACCGTTATATGCTCTCTTAAATCCGGAACAATTTTAAGAAGTTCTTGCCTATTTAAAATATAAAGTTCCTTTACACCGTTCTTTTGTCCTCTTTCATAGAGGTTTTGAATTTTTTCTAAGTCATCGCCAACGACAAGTGCTCCGCATTTTCTTAGTGGAATAGAAAGACGTCGACAAATTTTTGGATATAAATTTGCTCCTTCCACATTCAGTTTTGCCTTCAAGGTGTTAGGCTCTGGGTCATAGCCCGCATGCACAAGACCGCTGTTGGCCTTGCTTGCGCCGGTCGCTACGTCACTTGCCGAATCAATGAGTGCTACTTTTTTGCCAATTCGCACAAGTTTATTGAAAATAGACACACCAACGACACCGCCACCTATTACCACTGCATCGTAAATTTTATTCATCTATACCCCTTTTCTAATAAATTTTGACTTAAAGTTTAAAAATCTAGTATTCAATAATTATTTTATCTTTTCAAAAAATCTTTGTCAAATAAAACAAAAAAGATAGTAAAATGTTTTTTAATTTTTTCAATTTATGCTAAAATAACTCTTGAAAGGGAAAAATTATGAGAAGATTTATCCTAGGAATTGACGAAGGCACAACAAGCGCACGCGCAGTTTTATACGATATTGACGAAAATCGACTTGTAGATAAACAGTCGAAAGCGTTTAAGCAGTTTTATCCTCAAAGCGGATATGTTGAGCAAGACGCAAATGAAATTTTGAACATTGTTATCTCTTCTTCTAAAACAGTGCTCACAAGAAATAAAGTGCAAAAAGAAGAACTTTTAGGAATTGGTATAACAAATCAGCGTGAAACAGTGGTGGCATGGGATAGAAGAACGATGAAGCCAATTTGTAACGCTATCTGTTGGCAATGCCGAAGAACTTCCAACTATATTAAATCTCTTCCGCTCAAAATTAAAGATTTGATTCGAGAAAAAACCGGGCTTATTCCAGATCCATATTTTAGTGCATCCAAAATGAAGTGGATTTTAGATAATGTAAAAGACGCTAAAAAACTATCTAGAAGTGGAGATTTATGCTTTGGCACGATAGATTCTTATATCGCCACTGCACTAACAGGAAATTTTGTGACCGATACGACGAATGCTAGCCGAACAATGCTTATGAATATAAAAACTCTTGACTGGGATGACGAACTTTTAGATTATTTTAAAATACCACGAGAGACTTTACCAAAAATTTTGCCTTGCGACTCTCACTTTGGAAATGTAAAGAAATTCTTTGATGCTCCGCTTTGTTCCATTATCGGCGACCAACAGTCTAGCATGATCGGACAAGGAGCAATAAACTACGGAACGGCAAAAATAACTCTAGGCACTGGTGGATTTATCCTCACTAATGCTGGAAAAAATGCCAACAAATGTCCTGAAAAACTTTTGCTTACAGTCGCCTCCACTCTTGGAAACACAACCGAATATGCTATTGAAGGCAGTATCTACAGTGCTTGCAGTGGACTTAACTTTTTAAAATACAACTTTAATATGTATGAGGACGTTCGAAAGACAAGCGAAATGGCAGAAAGTTTAAAAGATAACGAAGGTGTATATTTTGTTCCGGCTTTCACAGGCATGGGTGCGCCATATTGGAACAGCGATGCTCGAGGCGAAATAAGTGGAATAACTTACGCCACCACAAAAGCACATATTGTCAGAGCGATGCTGGAGAGTATGGCATACAATTCAAAGGCTATATTTGATGAAATGCGCTCGGCCGGACTGAAATTTTCTCTTGTTTCTGTGGACGGAGGAGGAAGTAACAACGATTTTCTTTTGCAATTTATGGCGGATATGCTAAACCATGACGTTGTCAAAAGTAAAAATGTTGAAGCAACCGTGATGGGAACAATTTATGTGGCAATGCTTTCACTTAAACTTATTAATAAAGATGAAATCAAAAAACTGACAAGTTCCACCGAAGTATTTTGTCCAAACATGAGCGAGAAAGAACGAGAAAAATATTATGATGGTTGGCAAAAAGCCATTAAAAAATTATAAAGGAGAAAATTATGGAAGAAGAAGTTAAAAAAACACCAAAAACAAAGAAAAAAAGTGCAGTAAAAGAAGAAAAAGAAACAAAAACTGCAAAAGCATCAAAAACTGTAACCAAAAAAGAAACTAAAAGTGAAGCTGAAAAAGATGTTAAAGTAGAGAAAGCTGAAAAAGTCACAAAACCAAAGAAAGAAGAAGCTGAAGAAAAAGTTAAAAATGAGGCTAAAAAAACAAAAAAGACTTCCACTAAAAGTGAAAAAAGTGACAAGAAAACGGCAGAAAAGAAAACAACAAAAAAAGAAAAAACTCAAAAAGAAGAAAAAGTAAAAGAAGAGCCTTATGATATTTTAGATATTGAAGGCTATCATCATCTTAAACTTTATTCTTACGTTTATGACAAAATCAAAAATCCTAAAGCTGTCGTTTTGATAGTTCATGGAATGATGGAACATGCTTTTCGATATGACAACTTTGCAAGATTTTTAAATGATAATGGCTATTATGTTATTGCTAATGACCTTAGAGGTCATGGGCATACCGCGGTGGACAAAAAGTTTGGCATGGGAGAAAAAGATATTTTTCAAGAAACCGTGCAAGATGAAATTGTTATGCTAGAAAAAATCAAGGATGCCTATAACCTTCCAGTCTATCTTTTTGGACACTCTTATGGTTCAATGATAAGTCAAGCCATAATTCAAAACACCGACATTGTGGAAAAATGCGTGCTTTGTGGGACAGCCAACGGCTCAAGCGGAATAATGAAAATGGGTGGAAGTTTCACAAAATTTCTTTCACTTTTTAAAGGCGATACTGCAAAGGCTGGGATTGTTGAAAATATGTGTATTAAAAATTATGGCAAAAAATTTGAAAACGGAAACTGGCTCACACGTGACGAAAATGTTTTCAAAGCTTATCAAGAAGATGAATTTTGTGGCGGAACTTTTCCATTTGGCTTCTACAAAAGTATGCTCACAAACATGAAAAAAATAAACGCAGGAATTAACAAAATTGGCAACAAAAAGATTTTCTTAATTGCTGGCGAAAAGGACCCTGTAGGCTCTTGTGGCAAACAGGTTGTGGCACTAAACAAACGCTATCTTTCCAACAATATTGACTCTCGTGTGAAAATTTACCCTGAATGTCGCCATGAACTTATCAATGAATTAAATAAAGAAGAAGTATATAACGATATTTTAGATTTCTATAACTCATAATTTTATTTTTCTTATTTTCTTAAAACAAAATATTTTAAAATCTAATTTAAAAAAACGAAATTCCTTTGGAAAAAATTAAAAATGTGTTAAAATAATTTCAAGGAGGAAAATATGCTAGGAAGTATTATTTTTGCAGTGCTGTGTATGGTCATCACTCTCATCTTCTGTTGGCTCAGAAGTTCAAAGGCGACCTTTTACTCACTGACACTTAAAATTTTGGCATCTTTATGTTTTATCTTTTCCGCAATTATTGCCTTAAGCTTAATCGGATTTGACAGCACTGTCGGAATTCTGATTTTGGTTGGACTAATTTGCGGGCTTGCTGGAGACATCTTGCTCGACTTAAAGGTTATGTATCCAGCCAAAAATGACGTTTTGTTCTTAACAGGAACAATGTCATTCGCAATAGGTCATGTGTTCTATTTTGTGGCTCTTCTTTTAATTAATATTTCAACAAACACAATGGCTCTTGCTTGGGCAATACCTGTCTCCGTTGTTTTGGCGGTAGGGCTAACACTCATTATCCTTTTCTCATCCAAAAAAATGGGAATGGATTTTGGAAAAGTTAAATGGGCAGTTATTGGCTACAGCCTTATTTTGTCCTTTATGTTCTTCTATTCAGTATGTGTAGCAATCTTAAGTCCTATGGTTTGGATTTTCGCTGCTGGTATGCTTGTGTTCCTTTTGTCAGATTTAATTCTCTCTATGCAATACTTCGGCGGAAAAACTCAAAAATCCTTTATTTACTACAACCACATTCTCTACTATCTCGCACAAGTTATGTTCGCTCTTTTCATCCTTTTCGGTTTATGATTACAAAGGTAGAATATGCAAATTCGAAAAGAACGAGAGGAAGATTATCCTCAAATTTATGAAATGATTAAAAACGCTTTTAAAACTGCTGAGCATAGTGATGGCAATGAGCAAGATTTGGTGGAAAAACTGCGAAAAAGCAGTGCTTACATAAATGATTTAACCTTGGTATGCGTGGAAAATGAGGAAATTGTTGGCTTTATAATGTTTACTAAAAACAGAATTGGCGAAACTGAGGGCTTATCGCTCGCTCCTCTTGCCGTAGCACCAAAATATCAACATAGACGTCTCGGCACTCTTTTAGTGAAACAAGGACTTAAAGTTGCTAAAGAATTAAGCTATGAATATGTTGTGGTTTTAGGCGATAATAAGTACTATAATAGATTTGGTTTTATTCCGGCAAAAGAATTGGACATAAAATCACCTTTTGATGTGCCAAGCAAAAATTTTATGGTTTTAAACTTAAGTGGAAATAAAAAGAAATTACATGCATTGGTCGAATATCCTAAAGAATTTTTTGAGTAAGTTATAAATTAAACTAAAAATTAATGTTAATTAAAAATAAATGTTAAACAACTAAAAATTAACAAAAGACGATAAAAAAATAAACATCAAAACTGATGTTTATTTTTTGTTATATAACTTATTTAATCTATAAATCAACGCTTTTTTCTGTTGATTCGTTTTTTTTACCTAGTTGCACATATCTTTTTAAAAATTCTTTTACAATTTTTTTGTTGATTTCTTCTGGACTCTTTGTCGCATCGATAACTACGAAACGTTCAGGCTCTTTTTTTGCCATTTCTAAATATCCTAATCTGACCTTATCATGAAATTCTTTGTCTTTGTTTTCAAATCTGTCAAGATTTCTTAAGTTTTCATCTCTTGCTTTTCTATCAAATCCGTCCTCATATGAAATATCAAGCAAAAAAGTTAAATCAGGTTTGCAACCGCCAGCAGCAAAGTCGGTTATATATTTTATATCTTTTAAATCTAAGCCACCTGCATAGCCTTGATAAGCATAAGAAGAATCATAAAATCTGTCTAAAACAACAATTTGTCCTCGCTCAAGTGCAGGTTTAACAACCTTTTCCACATGGTCCACTCTTCCACTTGACATAAGCAAAAATTCTGTTTTGGCATCAATATCACTTTTGTTGTCAAGAAGAATCTTTCTGAGAGCTTCGCCAAAAGTCGCTCCTCCAGGCTCTCGAGATAAAATATAATCAAAATTATATTCTTTTAAAAATTGGCTTAAAAGTTTTATCTGAGTGCTTTTCCCGCACCCCTCACCGCCTTCAAACGTGATTAAATATCCTTTGTTCATAATTACCTCTTTTTAGACAAAATCGCAAGCAAGGCTTACGATTTTTAAAATTTATTTTCCTTCGTGATGACAACCGCAATGTTCATCTTCACAGCCACAATCATCTTCATATTCATAAAGATATTCATCAAGTTTACCTTGTTTATAGAAGTTTTCTGGCATCATATCTGTTGTGAAATATCCAGGAGGAGCCATTAAAACTTCCGGTATTCTGTTAACAACTGTTGCACAGGTTAGTTCCACAGTAGATGGTCTTTCAATGATGACTCTTGTGCTTGGCTCGCCTTCAATTGTCCAGTCGTTTTTGTCAAACTCGGTTTTGTCATAAACTTTACCAATACATTCGCTTTCAATGACGATTCCTTCTTTTGTTTCAGTTGTTACAACCGCGCTCATACCAGTTGCATAACCTTTTGGAATTTTCATTTGAAGAGTGGAGCTGTATAACTCTTCTTTGGCAATGTGAGGAACACATTTTTGCGTTTGCCTTGTCACAGTTAAACCTAACTTACTGCAAAGCCAACCATTTACATTCCACATATAGCTTGGAGCATATTCTCCTTTGTTGATAATTTTTTTGCGTTCAGCGTCGCTGATTTCGTCTGCAGAAGCCACTTCTTTTTCAAAATCTTCAAGTGAAAGTCCAGCACCATGGGCTCTAGCAAGTGCGATACCATAGTCCTCTACGTTGTAAGAACTTGAACCCTTAATTTTGGTAATTTTGTGAGTTGCACCTGCAAGCACACTGATAAGGTTCCCCCAGAAAACGTCTTGATAACCGCTTCCGCAAATTGTGCATCCATTTTCAATAGCAAGTTCATCTATCATTTTGTAAGTTTTTGGACTGGAATTTTGTGGATAGAAAGCTTCCTCTGCTGTTGTAATTGCGTTAACACCACATTTAGCACAGATAAGAAGTGGTTCATACATATCCTTAATATAACTCATTGTTGTGACAATAACAATGTCAACATTATGTGACTGCAAATATTTTTCAAAATTTTTGCTGTCTTGAATCTTAACCTTATAGGTTTTTCCGTCATCGATAATTTGACCAATGTCAAGACCAACTTTCGCTTCGTCACAGTCAAAAGCTGCCACAATTTTTGCGCCTTTTTCAAATACGTAGCGCATAGTATATTTACTCATTTTGCCACAACCATATTGAACAACATTAATTTTACTCATATATACCTCCTAAAGATATTTTAATACAAAAACACAAAAAATATCAAGCAAAATTCACAGCTATAAAAATTTCTTTTGTAAACAACTTTTTATAATGTTGTTTTTAATTAAATTTTCAAAATAGGCAAAAATGAAATCTTAAAGTTATCCACATTTCCACATTTTGTTATTCACAAACAATACTTACAAACTTTTTTATTTTCATTACACCTGTTTTTATTGTGTGTTAATTGAAACGTTTATATATGTTATAAAAAAAGACTTAGCGTTAAACTAAGTCTTTTTTTTGATTATCGGCTTCTTATCTTATCCTTTTCTTTCTTCTTTTTAACTACAACTATAATAATTATAATTGCAATTATGATAAGCAATAGCGCTAAACCAATGATAAGCCAAATCCACCATGCCATTGAAGGTATTTCTTCCCAAACTGCATAGAAGTTAACGTTATCCGTTGTTGTTATGGTATATTCAGCACCATTTTCATATTCTACAATTCCTGCAAGAGCATTTTCTTCAGAAGTTGCCCAACCAAGGAAGTTGTAACCATCTCGAACAAAGGTGTTCTCACGAAGAAGAATGGTTTCACCGAATACTGAACCTACAAGTACAGGCTCGTTATCTCCAAAGTTTGGATAGTAAGAAATTGTGATAGGCACTCTTTCTGCTGTGATTTCAATTTCAAAATCAGAAGCAGGAACGACAAGTCTATAGTCAAGGCTAGTAGAGTTGTCTTCTTCAACGAAATCGCCCTCTCCAACTCTTAATGTAATACCTGTCGGAACGAAGCCATATTCTGTGTAAATTTCAAAACCAACAAGGTCTGTGTAGTAAACTTCATATTTTACAAGTCCGCTTCCGTCATCAATTCTTGTCAAGCTGTTGTAGTTACTGTAAATTCTTGTAACTTGATCATCAGTTGCATCTCTATTATCTTCAGTGATGATACCTTCATCAAAGTAAACTGTGAAAGTATATTTTTCTAGCATGAAGTAAATTCGAACAACACTTGAGCCGTTTCCATTTACTGTGCTATCTGCCACCGTCCTGTGTTGATCGTAATAATAACCTGCATCAGCAACAATGTAATCGCTATAGTCAATTACACTGTCAGTTTCGGCATCCTCAATTAAGATTTCTTCAGGTTCACCGAATACAACTTCAACTTGAGGTTGTCCGATATTTTGAACAATGACTTGATTATAGATGTAAATTGAATAATCAGCAGTTCCTACAAGGCTGAAGAGTTCAATGAGAATGTTGCCGCCATCGCCAAGTACATCATTTACAATTGTAAATTCATAGGTGACTGTCTCTGTGTTGGTGCCTTCGTTATAAACAACGCTAATATTAGCACCTTCTGTATCTTCTCTAATCTCGGTTACACCGTTTATTCTCAAGTAGTCGAATAAGTAACCAGGTTTTGTAGAGAAGCTAACATTAACAACATCGCCATAGAGATATTCGTCTCTGCCTTCAACAGTATCATTGTCAATTCGGTTAGAGTTGTCAAGTTCAATGTCAACTTCAATAACTTGTCTATTGACATAGATGTTAATTGTCGTTGAACCATTTGCCATAACAGTTAAAGCAACATTTACACCAGTTGTAATCGTTTCGCCGGTTGTTGCTTGATAACTACCATTGAACCACCAGTTTGTAAGGTCAAAGCCTTCAAATCTTTCTGCGACTTCTTCATAACCATCGAGAGAAGTGATTTCATCGATAAACATTTCTTGAATATCTTGTCTATCTAATCTTTCTCCTGTCAAACTTGTTGGTTGAACAAGCCATGATAGAAGTGTATAGTTGTCAGGATCTGTTTCTGTGAAGTTTTCAGTGTCTACATTTTGTAAGTAATAACGAACGTTGAATCTTGTCTCTGAAGGGTCAATGTCAATAGTTGCTTGAACATTTGATGCCTCAACTGTCAAGGTTAAGGTGTAGTTATCTGCATCTGGAAGAGTATACTCGCTTGTTCCTTCAACTGAAGAGGATTCCAAATGATAACCGTCACTTACTACAAAGGTTACAACAACTTCTTGACCATAAGCAACAGACCAAGTTCTTGTCGTTATATCTGCAGTTTTAACAGTTCCTTGAATACTTACAACTGGCTCTTCTGCAATTCCACCCGAATATGCGCCTAAGTCGACATTTAAGTAGAATTGGTAAGTATTTCTAATAAAGTTGATATAGATTACTGTAGAACCGTTACCATTTACAAAGATTTGATTACTATCAAATGAAGATGATGAGTATCTAAAGCCTTCGCGTGGACTTTCAATTGTCCAAGTTCCATCTTGATTTGTGAATCCAAGGTCTTCTCTTGTGATTTCTGAATTAGTAAGAGCATTATCAGTTGTTTCTTGTTCAAGAGATGAGTCATAGATGATTTGTCCGCCTTCGTTTGTAAGGTTAACATCTTGATATCTAAAAACAACCTTATATTCTACTTCTATAGCCTCAACGTTGATTTGTATGTTGATATTCTCTATTGGCATTGTGAAAGTTAAGGTGTATTGAGTTAAAGTTCTGCCTTCTTCCACTTCCACTTGAGCATCATCTAAATTATATACTAATTCAAATGTCTGGCCATTGTTTTCGCCTTGAGTTGTTATCGTAATTGTCAGAGCTTCGGCTGAAAGTGAGTAACCTTCATTCAATGTGAATGTTACCTCTACGCCAGCACCAAAAGTATTCATACTTGAAGATGTTGGATAAGAGTAAACACCACGACTGTCGCTTACTGTGTAAGAAACTCTGTAAGAATTTCTTGTGTAATAGAGGTTAACAACACTTGTTCCATCGCCTTTAATAGTTGCATCGCTTCCTGTGCTTGCTGAGAATGTGTAAGCACTTAAGTTCAACTCTTCTCCAACCATTTCCATAATTGCCGCTCTCAAAGATGCAATATCGATTGGAGTGTCTGTTGTGCCAGTCATTGGAACAACTCTGTCTACTACTTCTTCGCCACCTTCATTTTCGAAGCTACCGTTTTCATCTGCAAGGTAGATGTTAACTGTGTATGTCGTGTCATCAGATGGAGTTGCTGTGACTGAAACGTTAACATTATTTGCCGGCATGCTTACAATTTGACTGTTATCTGAAATTGTAGCATTTGATGATGTAAAGGTGACTGGCAATTCATAACCGTCAAGCAAGGTTGGAGTCATAAAGGTTACGGTTGCGCCGTAGTAAATTTCGTAATAATCTACAGTGCCGTCTGTGTCTGTGTCAACCGGTCTATGAGCCGTAGATTCTGTCACAATTGCAACAGTGTCAATTCCAGCACCTTTTTCAAGATAGAGTCTATACATTTCTCTTGTATAGTAAATTTCAATGACTGTTCCGGTTGCTTGAATTGTTACGCTTTGAGCATTGTGTTCTGTATTTTGAACAGTAAAGCCTTCAATATCAGCATAATCACTTTCTGAATCTCTGATATAATCCAACCAAACTTGATATGGAGTAATGCTTGAATTTGTAAAGGCTGTGAATGTGAAGTCGGTAATTTGAGTCCTTATAGTATAGCTTCCCATTGTGTCTTGTTGAACCATATAAACTGAATAGGTTGTTTCGCCCTCTGTCCAGTTAACATAGAAGTCAACCACAGCACCTTCTTCATCTCTCAAATTGATAAAGCTGAAGGTTTCAGTTGTTGGATCATCTGATCTTATTGGTGTTGTTTGCTCTGTTCCGTCATTGTCAGTATATTTCCAACCGTAGAAGTCATATCCTGTGTTGGTCCAAGTTGCAAAACGTGGATCTGTAAAGATAGGTAATGTCACGGTCTCGCCATAAGAGAAGGATCCAAGGCTTATTGCTTCCATTGTGTCGTCTTCATCGAAGTGAAGAACAACAGTGTAAGTGAGCGGTCTCCAAACCGGATAGAGCACAACTAAACTATTATTGTCAATATTGTCAACATTGATTAAGTTAAGTCCGTAGTATGTTCTTACAGTTTCGTCTTCAACTACTGTTTCAACATAGTAA
Source organism: uncultured Clostridia bacterium (assembly GCA_944349415.1). Taxonomy (GTDB): domain Bacteria; phylum Bacillota; class Clostridia; order Christensenellales; family UBA1242; genus Caccovivens. The sequence continues at coordinate 14,986 of CALVMX010000049.1, read as the reverse complement.
AGTCCGTCAGCTGTAATTTCGTCTATACTACCAACTTGAACGGCTACATTGCTTGCATCTCCGTTTTCTGAAACTGCATAAGCCCAACCAATAAAGGTATATCCAGGTCGAGTAAAGTTTTCAGCACTCAATGTCACAATTTCGTCATAAACTGCTGGAGTGTTAGTCATTGGTCCTGTTACATCTTCTGAAGATGGAGAATATTGAACTTCATAAGAATTTGCTTGCCAAATTGCATAGATGTCTTTACCTGACCATTCTTCATATGTGTAACTTGAAATTGTCATTGGAAGTAAATCTTCTTCTGACTCAATCGTTGTAGTTTCTGCCCAGCCTAAGAATTGATATCCAGTATGAACCCATGGAGCAGTTTGAAGTAATTGAATCTCTGCAAGGTATGGCACAGGAGCGGAAACTTGACTGTCGTCTCCAATAACATCATCATTAACACCTCCCACGAAGTTTTCGTGATATGTGAATGTGAATGTTCTTGCAGAAGCAGAGATTTCATATCTTGCACTTTCGTTTAATCCGTTGTTGAAGATATAACTATTTCCGCTTGTTGAGAATCTAAATGTTTCGTCAGCTTCTTCTGCATCTTCAACGGTAATATATCTTAATATTGTTCCAATTTGATATCCATTTGCAAAGGTCGGAGTAAGTGTAACGTCCACACCATATGCTGCTTGGAAAGTGAGAGTTGTTCCTGGTGTTACGTTTACTACCTCAGCATTTTCAAGGTCTAAGTAGCTTGCTGCTAATTCGGTTATTCCGTCCACACTTTCAGCATTGATACCAATGTTATAACTTACAAGCTCTCTTGTGTAAACAGCGGTTATTGTTGCAACTTGTCCGTCGCCTGTAATTGTAACATCATCGCCTTCAACAAACTCGCTGAATGTGAAGAAGTTTTCTTCGCCTTGAACATAAGCATGTCCGCTTACGTTTTGAAGAGCTTGAACAAGTAAAGTATCAGCCATTTCAGAAGTAATTACACTTCCTGTTGTGCCTGCTGAGGTTACGCTTGCTGTCCAAACATCAACAACACTTTCTTCTGTCAAGGTTGTTCCTTGAATCTGGAAGTTAATTGTGTAGCTTGATGTTCCTTTAGTCCATCTTGCCATAGCTTCCAAAGTGGTGTCAGCTGCATCGGTAAAGGTGAAGCTTTCTCCGTCAGCATATTCTTGTCCGTCAATTGTCCAGCCTGCAAAGATATAGCCTTGTCTTGTGATTTGTCTGTTATTGAGGTTAATGTTCTCGGCAACTTCAAACTCAAATTCTTGAGGATCCATTGAACCTTCACCACCATTATTATTAAAGGTAAGTGTGCGGGTTTCTGGAGTTGCAAGAGCTTGAATTGTCACATTTCCAAGAGGCATATCAAAGGTTGGAGGTGTCACACCGCCAGCTGTTACTCTGAAGAGTGAGAAGGTATAACCAGCTCTTGGCGTTGCTGAAATTGTCACATTTGCACCATATTTAACTTGAACTGTGTAAGTTCTTGAAGTTACATAAGGTTCGTCACCTTCAACTGAAGTATTTCCATTCAAGATGTAATCTGTTTCATTTGAGGTTGCAGAAAGAGCACTAAAGTTGTCATTAGATGTTATCGTTAAAGTGAATTGTCTAAGTCTATAGTAAACTTTCAAAACTAACGCGCCGTCTGCTGTCACTATTCCATCCAAAACTGACTCGTCGTGGTCAGAATATAATTCATAACCCTCAATAAGTCCAGCATTTGTGTCGGCATTTACTTTCATATCAGTGTAGTATTCGCCTGGAACAGCCTCGCCTGTCATTGCATAAGTTCCGTCAAATTTTTCGTAGTAATATTCAGTTGAATAACTAGAATTTCCACGTGTCCAAACAGCATACAAGTGAAGTTCTTTGTCTTCGTTTGTATATTGTTCAAAGCCATTGAAGGAAACTGTGTAGGTATGAGTAATTTCGTCAAATTGACTTGCTGGAATTGTCACAATAGCGGATGCTGCATCTTCAGTTGAAACAGCCCAACCAGCGAAATCATAGCCATCACGCGCCCAGTCTGTAAAGTTTTCTATTCCGTTAAAGGTATATTCTGTGTTATATATTGCGTTATCTCCTTTGCTTGTTGTCACGTCTTCTGCACTGTAATTTCTATGATATGTGACTGTATACTCTTTAGGAGTTACATTTGCTGTTATGTCAAGATAGTAATTAGGCATTGTTGAAATCACATAGTGTCCGTCAGCATATGTCAACTCTAGAACAGTGACTTCTTCAAGTTCAGTATTTGTATAGTAGTATCTACCAACACCGACTTGAGCATATGGAGTTTGAACAAAGGTCAATAATTGACTATCTTCAAGTTCGCCAACATCAGTGTCACTGCTGATTAATCCGGTTGTTTCAACAGCATAAATTGTGAATCCGTTGAAGTCATAGCCTGTTGCAATATTCAAGAAGATATTGACTTGAGCTTCATATTTAACACGGTATTCGTTGTAATCTCCTTGGGTGTAAGGAACAACTGAACCGGTAATTGTGCCCTCAGCATCAAATCTTGTTGAACCTTCTGCGATTTCATTTAATCTCAAGCCATAATAGTATCTTTCATAAACAAGGTAAACTGTCGAATATGTGCTTGGATCCTCACTGCTTGCAATATCTGGGTTGTAGATAACTCTGAAGTTGTTGTTAACTTCTGTGCTATCAAGGTTGTCATCCACACCGACAAATCTGAAGCCTGTGAAGGTCTTAAGTGCACTGCCACCAGCATCAAGCGTAAGTCCGCTGATGTATGTTGAAGTAAGTTCAGCATAAGTTGTTGCACCGCCAACAATTTCTGTATCACTCAAATCATATGTGCTGGAAACAAGTCCACTTTCATCTATTTGAGTGTCAATGTTTCTAAGTGCATAAACAATTCTAATTTCTGAGTCAGATTTTGGAGTTGTCGTGATTACAACTGAAAGTGCACCTGTCACTTTAATCGTCATTGTAACAGCACTCTCTTCAGTTGGAGGGGTTGTAATTTCACTTGAAGTGCCTTCAGCTTGTCCTTCCACATCCATTGTGTATGCGATAGATGCAAAGTCATAACCGTAAACTATAGCACTTACTGGAATTGTGATAACAATTTCTTGGTCATAATTTACATTTGAAGGTAATACATCTTGTGGAACACTGTCAATTGTGACTGTGATTTCGCTTTCATCAATTCCTCTGTCGCTCCAGTCAATACTAAATTCATAGTTATTTGGAGTCCATTGAGCATAGAGATGAAGTTCTGCTTGATAGGTGGTCATTGTGTAAGGATCACCCGCATTGAACGTCGTTCCTTCTCCGTTTGGATCTGTGTTCCAATTTGTAAAGGTATAACCTGTTCTATCGAAGGTGTCACTTCCAAAAATGTTAAGTTGTTGATTGAATATTCCGTCTTGAGTTTCGGTCGAGTCATCTCCAGCGATATTTATATGATAGATTATCTGATATGCGCTTGCTTTTGAAGAAACTTCAATTTCCACTTCACTATCAGGCATTACGAAAGTTCCGCCATTATCAGTGAGTGTGATACCTCCTTGAATCACGTTAAATGAGTCAAATTCATAACCACTCATAAAGCTTGCGGTAATTCTCAAGGTTGTGCCGTAGCGAACATTGTAAATTCCTTCGTTTTCAGAAGAGATATAAAGTGAGTTATCTTCTATAACAAGTCCGTCACTGCCGATAACCTCCACAACAACACCTGCTGTGTTGGTATCTCTTGAAATTGTCAAAGTGTTGTAGTTTCTTTCATAGTAAATATTGATTACTGTTGTTCCTGCTGCATTGATAGTAACATTTGTAAGGTTTGTTAACTCTTCGTTAACTGTGAAGCCTTCAACCACTGGATAATCCAAGTCACTTGTATCTGTTCCTTCAATGATCGCCTTAATCATATCAAAGGTGATAGGAGCATCTGAAGTGCCTGAGCCAGTTTGAGTGTTGTTAGCCACATCTGGATAAGTTTCACTGTCTAGATTTTCATAATAATAGTTAACAGTAAAGTTTGTGTCAGTATCTGCTTGCCATTGAGCATAAATTGTCTGACTTGCTGTTATTGCCACAGTGTCACTATTTGTAATTGCGTTTTGATTTGCTGAATCCAAAGTCCAACCAACAAATGAGTATCCAACGCGTGATGGACTTGCAAGTCCAACTGGAGTTTCTTCATCAGTTGTGAAGGCGTCTGCATAAGTAAATCCGAATTTAACTGTAACTGAAGTATATCCAAGTTCTGTCACATCTCCGGTTGTTCCGTATGCAACGTTATAATCAAAGGTCAAAACATATTCTTCTGGTGAGTAGTAAACATTGATAACCACGTTATTTGCTGGCATTGTTCCGCTAACTAGAGTTGCACCAGTGCTTGTGAGTGAGAAGTCAATAGGTGATACAACTTCCACTCTAGAAGCTAAGTAGCCAGTAATTTCATAAGAAGATATGCTGAATGTATTTTGATAGAGGATGTTTTCTACTTTTGGATCATCCACTTCTGTTCCTGGCACGTTTTCTGCACAGTCATCATCATAGATATAGTTTACAGTTACTGTGTATTCTAATCTATCCCAAATTGCTGTCAAGGTAACATTACCATAAAGTCCTGGACCTGCTGTGTAAGAGCCTGTTGTGTCGTCATCAACAAACTCAAGGCTTACCGTTCCGTTTGTGAATACCGTTCTCCAGTTGTAAGAACCACCGTCTGATAAAGTTATTGTAAAGCCAATTAATCTGTTACCTACAAGTGACATATGGCTGTTATTGTAGATTTCAAACGAGCCTTCAACTGTGTAAGTAAAGGTATTGGATGTTTCGCCAACAAACTCTCCACTATTTGTTTCATAAGTGATAGTGTATTTATGAGCGTTCCAAACAGCATAGAGTGTTTGAGCATCCGTTCCTGTTGTCAAGTTGAAGGCATAATATGTGCCGTTATATAAGTAAATTCCGCTTGCATTGTCAAGGCTAAGTAAGTATGCCGTTAATCTGTCAGCATCTGTATCGCCTTCAAATCCTGTCAAATCGTCTGTTGTAACAGTTTCAGCATCGCTTGTTTCTCCACCAAGTGTGGTTGTCCAGCCGATAAAGTCATATGCTGTTCTTGCAAAGTTGTTTGGAGTGAGTGCTGTTGCTCTATCATAAGTTGCTGTCACACTTGTGGTTGAGCCACCTGCGTTAGCATCGTCTGTGTTATCGTCAAAGTTAATTTGGTAAGTGTTAGCTTGCCATTGTGCATAAAGAACGAAGTTTCCGCTTGGTGCAAGACTGCTTGTTGTTTGTCCTGGTGTGTAAGAAACACCTCCATTGCCATCTCTTGTTGTGTTCCAACCTGTGAAGTGATAGCCAGTCTTTTCAAAGGTCATCTCTTCTTCGGTAAGAATAGTAACGTCGGCTGTAAACAAGATGTCTTCGTCTTGAATAGTTGCTTCAGGATCTACATCATTGTTTGCATAATATACAATTTTGTAAGTGTTTTCACTCCATACAACGTAGATATCTGCGCTTCCGCTTGGAGCCAAGTTAAAGGCATAATAAGCACCGTTGTAGAGATAGATTCCACCGTCCATACTATTTTCAGTTAAGTATGTTGTCAATGTTAAAGCATCGTCAACTTCTGGAACTGTTGGAAGAGTTTCTGTAGAAATTTCTACTACTTCACTTGTCGTTTCACCTGATTCAATTGTCCAACCATTGAAGGTATAGCCATATTGTGACCAAGTGATATCTGAACGAAGTTGAACTGCTGTGTCATATGTGAGAGCTGAGGTGTGAGTGAATGTTGTTTCGCTTGAACCTGTTCCCGTTGAGCCTGTTCCGCCGTTACCATGATAGGTAAGGGTGTAAGTATTTGCTACCCATTGTGCGTAAAGAGTTATAGATGTTGTGTAACTATATGTGAAAGACGCTCCGTCGCTGTATGAATCGCCATCTCCGTTTGGATCTGTGTTCCAACCATTGAACTTATAGCCAACTCTTGTGATTTTGTTGTCATTTGCAGTTAAAGTTACTTGTCTATTATATTCAACATCACGCATAGCATTTAAGGAACCTTCACCACCGTTATTGTTAAAGGTAATTATGAAAGTATCAGAAGGTGCGGTTGCAGTAAGAGTTACTTCGCTTGTTGGAACTGTGAAGTAAATTGTGGTATCTCTTAAACTTGCGGTTGTGTCAACACTACCATATTGAACTCTATAGTTAGTGTTTTTAAGTGGCTCATAGCCTGTTGCTACTTCACTTGTAAGGACAACATCTGCGCCGTATGCAAAGCGTACAGTGCTATCAGAAGATACTGTTTGAGTGTTGTTAAACTCTGTTGCGTAGCCGCTTGTTGTAAGAGTAACACTTGTCACGCCTTCGCCAAGAACAACGTCTACAGCCACGTTATCTCGAGCATATCTTACCCAAATTACAGTGTAAGTTGTTCCGTCCTCGGTTGTTACAGGTGCACGAACAACGGTTTCATCATCAAAACTGTTGAAGTGGAATCCAGCTATCGTTTTAAGTGTGATACCAGAATTTTCAGCAATAATATTTTCGATGTTGCTGTCAACACGTGCAGTTTGAGTAGTGTCATCATATTCTTCATAATGAACATATTGCCCGTTAAGTTCTTGCAAGTGGTAGTTAATTTCAAATGTAACTCTACCTGCTTCTGCACTTATACTGATGTTTACAGCTTCTGTAGGCATTACATCAAGGGTTCCTGTTCCTGAGAGTCCGTCTTGAGTTCCTGTTGTCACTGTGTAAGTGTTTGGAGTAACTACCCAGCTTGTAAAGGTATAGCCTGTTTCAAGTGTGTAGTTAAGAGTTACGCTTGCTCCGAATACAACATCATAAACTAAGGTGTCAGCATTAGTTAATTGATCGTTCAATGTCACAAATTTATTTTCTGTTGCAGTGAAACTGTCAATCCAAATCTGGCTTTGTGCCAAGGATAGAGTATACGTTCTTCTGTCGTATCTAATTGTCACTTCAGCGCTGTTGTCAGTTGTAATAACTGCATCGCCAAGAACATAAGAGCTGAATGTGTAGCCTGTGATTTCATCATCTGCCTTAACGTAACTTGCAAGGTCAGCTTCTGTGATAACATGATCAACATAGAAGGTATCAACCACTGTTGCATCATGTCCTTCTAATGTTTCATAAGTTCCTTCTAATGTTTCAAATTCATGATTAATTGTAAGAGTATATTGTCCTCTTGTTAAGTTAATTGTAAGAGTTCTGTTTGCACTAATGTTGAATGTATATGGATTTTCACTAGATACAACTTGAGCTTCTTCACCAACCAATTCAGTATAACTTACAAAGGTGTAACCGTCTCTCAATTCAGCTTCAATAGAAACTTGAGCGTTATATTTATAAGAAATCAATGTATCGTCGCTCATTGAACCACTGACACTTGTCACTCCAGTGATACCTTCTTCAAATTCAGGTATTATCACTTGAACAGTGTAAGTGTTTCTTGCATAGTAACGTTTCAAAACAAGTGTTTGGTTGTCACCAGTAACAGTTCCGCTTAAAACGTTTTCGTTACCTTCGCCTGTTGGATTTGCTTCAAAGTGGAAACCAGTGTATGTAACGTCTGGAATTGAAACTTCACTTCCTGTTGTTGCCGATATATCTTCAGTATGTGCAGTTGTGATAAGTGTTTCAAGGTCTGTTTCAGCCAAATTGTCATCACGAACATAAGTTCCGTCCAACATTTCAAGATAATATTCCACTCTGTAAGTTGAACTTGCTGGTGTCCAAACTGCGAAAACAATTTCGGTTGCATCTTGTTCATCTGTCAAGTTGAAGACATAATATTTGTCACCAAACTTGTAAACACCACTTGCATTTCCAAGGCTAACCAAATAATTTGTTACTTTTTCTTCGTCAGAAAGCTCTGATTCGTCAGTAATTAAGTCTGTCAAATCTGTGAAGCCTACAGGATCATTTCCGTCAAGGTCATAACCTGCAAGATAATAACCTTGTCTTGTTAAGGTTTTGCCACCAATAATCTCTCTTGCTGTGTCATAAACAACATTTTCAAGGTCAGCAATTGACATTGCATTGTTGTTTTGTTCGTTTATTTCTACAGTGTAAGTAATTGGTGTCCATTGTGCGTAAACTGTTTGAGCATCCGTTCCTGCTGTCAGGTTGAAGGCATAATATGTGCCGTTATATAAGTAAATTCCGCTTGCATTTTCGAGACCAAGTAAGTAATTTGTCACTTTTTCAACATCTGAAAGGTCAGAAGAATCTGTAATAAGTGAATTGATATCTTCAAAGATTCCACTTTCATCAGGTGTTGTTGACCAGCCTGAGAAGATGTATCCGGTCTTGGAAATTGTGTTGTCAGTGTTGCCATTGAGTGCAACTGCAGTGTCATAAACCGCACTTGTTGCTGGCAATGTGCCGTTTCCAGTGTTAGCGTCATAATTTATTGTATATTCGTTTGGAGCGATGTTTGCCGTCACTGTAACAGCATTGTCAAAGGTATAACTAAATGTAAACACATTGTTTCCGGTTATCGTCAAGCTTTCTTCATCTGTTGTGTAGTTTACAAAATGATATCCGGTCTCTGCAGTTGTTGTTATGGTAACTTCAGAGTCAAATGCCACGGTGTATGTGCCATCATCATTTGATGTCACACCTTCAGTTTCTGAAACCACAACTGTTGCGTGTGTATCATTTTGAGTCACTGTCAAGGTGTAAGTTTCTGCTGTCCAATTTGTCAAAATTGTTGTTGCCGAAGTAACGACAAATCCGTTAGTTGTGTTAAACACTTGAGATGAAGTTATAGGATTATCGCCAAATGTGAATCCAGCAAATTGATAACCAACTCTTGAAAGTGCGTCACCTAAATCATCTAATGATAAGTATTCATCACTTGCCACTTCGTCAGTTGCATTTACATAAAGTTTAGCAAATGTTCCGTCGTAAACAACGTAAAGTGTCAATGTTCCGCTTGTTGGAGTCAAACTAATTGTGGTTGCACTGTCAGCAGTGTCAGTGTGGTCATCTACATATCCGCCAACACTTATAGCCTTAACCGCAGTTGAACCAACTCCGCCTATTGCGTTGACATCATTGAGATTAATGATAACTTGATATCTGTTTGCTTCCCAATTTGCAGTAACACGTGCATCTCCAGCGCCAAAGGTGTAAACATTCGCACTTAAGTTGCTTTCAGCATCATAATCGCCTGTCAAGCTTTCAATTGTCCAGCCTGTGAATGTGTAGCCTGTTCGAACAGGTGTCAATAGAGTATATTGAGAACCAAATGAACGCTCAATATATTTTCCGTTTCCATCTTCTTGAAGAACATCGCCATAAGTTGCGTCAGTTACGTCTTCGCCAAGAGAAATGTATAATTTATAAGGCTCTACTAAAGCTTCCGCTCTTAAAGTTGTATCTCCAAGTCCAATTGTTATTGTTGTTGGGTTTGCACTTAAGTTTCCGCCAGGTGTGGTTGTGTCATTCACAACTTGCCAGTTAGAGAATTTATAACCGCGTGTAACTGTTGCACTAATTTTAACTTCTTTTCCGTAATAGAACTCGTTTCTTCCAAGTTCTTCTGGACTGGAAGTCAAAATGTTAGCTCCACTTATACCTGTGCCACCTTCAAGTGTCAAGGTGTATGAATTTCTTGCAAAGTATACATTAAATGTTGTTGAGCCATCGCCAGCAATGTTTGCTCCTGCTGTTGATGTTTCTCCTGTATCAACATGGAAGCCTGTGTAAGAGATGTTGTTTGTGTTTCCATTGTTTGCAAAGGTAATTTCATTTCCGCTATTGATTATGCTGATTACAACAGGTGTGTCTGTAACACCATAGTAGTATCCTGTTGAGCCTTCTATAGTTGGGTTTGTATAACTTGGATAGTCTCCATAATTTCCGTCAACATCCATTAAGTATACATTAACCGTGTATGGTGTGTTTGTATCTTGTGCCCATTGTGCATACAATGTGAAGGTTTGTGTTGTTACACCTGCATCAAACCCTGTAAAGGTGCTCTCGTTCATTGTGATGCTTGCACTGTTTGCAAAGGATTTTCCACTGCCGTTTTTTTGTTCGTTCCAACCAGTGAAGGTATATCCTGCTCTTTCAAAAGCATTTGCTGTAAGTGTTATTGTCGCATTGTAGTTCACTGTTTGTGGATCCATTGTCACTTCGTTTGTATTTCCATTACCGTTAAATGCAATTGTATATGATTTTGGCATATATGTAACTGTGATAGTTACGTCGCCTGCTGGCATTGTTCCAGTAATAAGAGTTGCATCATCTCCACTTGTAAGTGAGAATCCTTCTGGTGCATTATCAACTACAACGCTATTTGCTGTGTAACCAGTTATTGTAGGTGATTCTACACTGAATTTATCGCTAAAGTCATAACCTTGACTATATGCTTCCTCTACAACATTTCCTCTATCTGCAACTGTGTCGCCGTAGAGATAATTGATAGTTAATGTGTAGTTATTAATATCCCATTGAGCATAAAGTGTTGTTGGAACTGGACTTTCAGTTGTGTAGCCATTAACTGCTCCAACTATTACCCCTTCTGCATTAATATACATTGTTCCTTCTGAAGTTGCAGTGTAGTATCCAGTGAATGTGTGCCCTATGCGTGTTGGCTTTGTGATAGAAGTTATCTCATTGCCTTCTGTCGCATCCTCATCTGAATACCAACCGTCATTGTATTTTAAGTAGATTACTGTTGTGCCGTCTGTAATTTCGTCTCCATTTTGTGGATCAAGAGTCACTGTATATATGTTTGCAGTGGCTTGTGCTGTATATTCAACATCAGCGTCTACATTAAGTGTAAATTGTTTTGCTGTGCCTGTGCCTGCACTAAGTTCTGGTGCATTATCTCCAGGTGTCCAGTTGCCACTGAATGTGTAACCGTATTGTGCTGTTGCATCAATTGTCACTGTTCCGCCAAAGTATACTGAAATGCTTCCTGTGGTCGAACTTGCAGTTCCATCTACGACACCCGCCGTCACTGTTGCACTAACTCCTGAGATTCCTTCAGATGTACTGAGTGTTACTGTATGAATATTTCTTGTGTATTCATATCTAATTACTGTTAAGCCGTTAGCATTTACTCTTGTTGTTGTGTTTAACTCTGGTGCTGTAAAGCCAACATAACTATTAAGTTCTGATGTCGCTAGAGCATCTGTTGTTCCTGTTAATTCATCAGTATCAACAAGTGTCCAGCCTCTATCATTAAGGTTTTCTTGATAGTGTTCAACTTTGTATACTATTCCACTTTGTGCTGTCCAGTATCCATATACAGCCGTATCATCATTTGCTGTTGCAAAGGATGTCTCTGCTGTAATATCTACTTGGTTTCCACTGATTCCACCAACTCCAGCTTCTGTTGTGTTAAAGCCTACAAATGTGTAACCTACTCTTGTTATTGCTTTAACTAAATCACCAAGTGTAATTGAAGTTGCACCGTCCGCTGTGGTGTAAAGTGTGCCATAGTTGGTTGCATATTTAACATACAACGTCACACTTCTGTCATCTGCTATTGTAAGAGTGTTTCCACTTACTATAATAGACTGAACTTGAGTTGAACCGTCGTTCTCGCCGCTATCATTTAAGTAGAACTTAACTGCAAAGTTAATTGCCACTCCGTTTGCAGAAATTGTAATATCACTGTTGATTACTCCAGCCTTAATTGTGATAGTAGCTGTCTTAGAGCCTTCATCTACCACATATGTATAATCTGATCCAGCATTCAAAGTTTTTTCGCCCATTGTGATAGTTATCGTGCTTGGAAGAGTATAACCGTCATTCGCTGTAAGTGTCGCAGTGTAAATATTCGCACTCTCTACTGTGCCATTTCCAGCAGGTGTGATATTTGGTGTTTGGAAAGTAATTCTGTTTGTTCCTGCACTCCATGTTGCGTATACTTCAATATTTCCAAATTTTCCGTCTTCATATGAGCCATAATATACGCTTGGTGTCTCACTTGCACTGTCATAGACAGTCCAGCCACCATGTGTTCCTGTTTTAAATGTTTCGTCATCATCTATTGCTCCGCTGAAGTCAGCATCATATGATATTTCTGTCACAGCCCAACCATTGAATCCCCAACCTTGTTTTGTTGGCACTGGGAATGTGATAGGATCTTCTATTGTGTAATGAACAACTTCTTCGTTTTCGCCAAAGTCTTCATCTTCTGCTATTGTAAAGGTTATTGTATAGTCAACTGGGTTGTAATATACATTTGCTGAGGTTGTGTAACTATCTGTTCCCTCAACATATGCTACTGTTACAGTTACATTCTCGGTTTGTGTTGTTTGATAGCCATCTTCTGTTGGAAGTTCTGCAACCGTTAAAGTTACAGTTTCACCATAGCGAACGCCATTGTAAGTTCTTGCAGTTGCAATAACTCCGCCTGAAAGTTCACTTTCTGAGCCATACAAGAAGTTGATAGTTACTGTATATGTGTCTCTTGTATAGTAGATATATACATCACTTGAACCGTCACCTGCAATGGTAACTGAATTTATACTTCCGTCAGTTGTCATTAAACCAAAGCCTTGATATACAAAACCGCGAGAATCTATATCGTTTGCAATTGTTGAAAGTATGTCTGTTAAGCTATCTGCTTGAACTGGCGAGTCTGTTGTGCCAACTCCGAAGTCATTATCTGCTGTAAAGAAACTGTCTGTCACCTCGTCATATCTATCGTTACCAGTTTTAGTTGTAAGAGTTAACTTTTCAAACATTACATGAATATTGAAATGTGTGTCAGTGTTTGGAGAAATGTTTGCTGTGAGTGTTAAGTTGTCTATAGGCATATTGAAAGTATATGTGTCTGTTCCAGCTGTCACGCCTGTTTCTAGTTCTTTACTCAAACTTTCCACTGATGCTGTGTAGCCTGTAAGTGTGTAGCCTGCAGCCACAGTCACTTGAACTTTAACTTCTTGTCCATGATATACCTGAACATTGGTGTATGCTCCGCTTACTGCTTCAACTGGGCTTCCACCAACTGTAAGAGCAAAGGTATAACCTTTCGCATTGCTTGACTGTAAGGTTAAGTTATATTGTGTTCTTTCATAGTAAATCTTTATAACTCTACCGCCGTCACCGTCAATATTCAAGGAGCCGTCCTGTGTTCCGTCTGTGTCTACAGTGTTAAGAGACATATAGTAATCAAAAGTAAATCCTTCTGCATATTCTCCTGTCAAACCAGCTGCCTTATATGTTTCAATATTGATATTTGTGTCTGTTGTGCCTGTTGTGTTTTCTGCTGTTGAGTCTGCTACACCCTTGTATGTTCCACTTGTGGTCATATAGTAATATTCCACTCTATAAGCTGTATTCGTGTTTGCAGTTGCAGTCGCTTCTAGGTTAATGCCTGCGTCATTTGGAGTTACATTATAAACAAATGAATTGTTTGAAATTGTAACCGTCGCTGAATCTGTTTCTGCTTGAGTCCATTTTCCGTTGCTATAGCCTGGCATCTCATTTAAGGTCAAAATAACTTTCTCGCCATAACGAACAAGATATGAATTTGCTCCGTTTGTTCCTGCAGTTAAAGTTCCATTTTCTCCTGTTGCAGAAACGCTGGAAATTTGTTGTGAATTATATGTAAGATTCAAAGCATATTCTGTTCTTGTGAAGAAGGCGAATATAATTGTGGTGTTATTCTCGTTGATATAATCGCCCACATATTCATAATTTCTATAGTCAAAACCTGAATAGTTGAGTTGTCCAATATACATCTCAACAGGGCTTCCTGCAATAGCGTTATCGTAATCTATAATATCTGCCACCATGTAAGTGCTAAGTTGAGTGTCGTAAGTGTATTTAATGTGTCCACCCTCGTCTGGAAGAGTGTCTACTGTTGCAGTTTCTTGTGATAACCATTCCATAGCTGACTTGTCGATAGACAAATCTTCTTGTAAGTAGTAGATCTTATAAGAAATATCATTTCTGCCGACCCAAATAGCATAGAGGTTGATCTTTCCGTCTTTTCCTTCAAATTCTGTGCCAGTGTCGGTGCTAGCTAATGGTTCAACAAGATCTAATGTAACTTGAGTTTTTTCTGTTACAATATCTTTTTCAACGTTTGCTATTGAACCTTTAATGTCTTTTACCGTAAAGAGAACTTTGTTGAGACTTTCTGTTGATTCAACATTAACTCTCATAAACACAAATTCAATTGCGGTCGTCTCTCCTTCACTTCCTTCAACTTCTTCAGTGAACTTAGGAGAAGTAAAGATATAGTCACTTTCGCTAGCTTCTAAATCATCCACTAAACTTACATATTTAGCTTCAAAGACATCTCTTGCAAGCATGTAGTAATCATTTCTTAATGACCAGCCATAAGGGATATAACCAGTATATTGTGGTTCTGGGAAGTAAGTGCCACTTCCACCTAGAGTTCCGCCAAATTCAACTGTATTGTAAGTTGTTACAGGATCAGCTGTTTCCTTGCCTGCATCTGGTCTTGGATTTCCATTAAATACAACAGTATATTGTTCTGGTGTGTAAACTGCTCTGACAGTCAAATTGTTAGGATAAACAAAACGATAGTCACCAGTTATTACAGTTGTAGAATTGTAAAGAACATTAGCTTGTAAATTGCCACTTGCATCGATGAGCATTGCACTTGTATTGCCTTCGATATAGAATCCAGCAAGGTTATAACCATCTATGTCATAATTTGTAGCATTAGCAAAGAATCCTGCTGCCTTGTATGTAGCGCCAAATTTCACATCAATATGAGTGCTTCCTTGAGCTCCTCCAATTGTTGTATCGTCAACAATTGTTATTTGATAAGGCTTAGCCTCCCAAATTGCATAGAGTGTTATCGAACCACTTGTAACAAGATTATCAAATATGGATGAAACATATACTCCATCTGGTACTTTGTTTTCAATTCCTTTTACATCTGTGCCTTCAATATTTCTTGCCCATCCTTTAAAGGTGTAGCCTGCAAGAGTAAATACTGACGAACTGT
>CALVMX010000048.1 GCA_944349415.1 uncultured Clostridia bacterium | reverse complement strand
AAATATATTCTTGAAAAATCAAAATAATTTTAAAAATAAAAAATCAATAAAAAAATCATATTTTTTTCAAAAAAATGCAAAAAAACATTAAAAAATGCGATTTTTTTGATTTTTTTCGTAAATTTTATTATTATACAATAACGAATTTTAAAATAATTTGTTTTAATTTTTCTTAAATTTTTGCAAAAAATAGTTTAAAATTATCGAAATTAAAATTATCAATTTTATTTGTATTTATTTGACTTTATGCCTTTTTATATTTTATAATTATTATAAGAATAATTATAATTCTTGTTTAATTTTGTTTGCTTTTGCAAATATTAGTTAAGGAGGCATTAATGAAAAAAATCGCGTTTGGCTTTTTGACGGTTATGATGCTTTTAGGAGGTGTGTTTCTCTCTGCGTGTGGCGAGAGAAATATTTCTATCTCTGTTTCTGCTACCGAGGTGGAAGTTTACACCAATAATCTACAAGAGGATGATTTCCAAGATATAACTGTGACTCTTAATGATTCTGATGATGGAATTGGAGTTCAAGTAGATTCTCAAAATGATGTGGTAAGTCTAACAACTCCAACGCAGGATAGAAATGGAGATTATACTTTTAGAATTAATGCCTTAAGAAGTGGTAACGCAGTGGTCAGAGTTTATTCCATTGAGGACCCTTCAATTTATCAGTTCATTAATGTTACCTCATATACATATCTTGAAGAATTATCAGGACTTGATTTAAATGGTGAGGATGGCAGAAGCGGTCTTTTTGTTGTCAAAGGTTCGAGCGTAGATTTGAGTCCAGAAAACTATTTTAACTTATATCCTACTGATGCGAATGTAAAAGATATTGTTTGGACGTTTGCTGATGCTGAAGATGACAGTCAAACGACTCTAATACAAAACGGACAAGTTGTGGCTGAAATTGTGAATAACCAAACCTTAATGGTGTATGAAGAGTGTAATTATTCCGAAATTAATTTACTTGCTTCCTTTTTGCAAAATTCTAATGTTAACAAAACTTTAAACTTAACAGTCCTTGATGACTCAAGTATTGTTTCCTTCAATATTGGAGAGAGTAATGAGGATGTAACTTTAATTAGAAATGATGCATTAGAGTCTACTGTTGATGGTCAAATTGTTGTGAACACAACAGATAGAGGAATGACAGCAGAACTCGTTGCCTTCATTAAAAGGGGCAATGACCTTATTCAACTTGAAGATAGTCTTGATTATTTTACTGTAAGCTCTATGACAAAAACTTTTGATAATAATCAAATGACTTTTAATTTTACCATCGATGCTCAAGTAGATTCAGAAAGACAAAAGTTGAGTGGAGACGTTTATGTCGCTTTTATCTTAAAATATAGTCAATTTAACTATGACATTTCCACTGCTCAAAGTGAAGATGACTTGGTTCTTATTTCTACATATTTTATTCCAGATACTTTAACGGTGAGAGATAACACCTATAGTTCTATTGCTGGACAGACTATAGATTTATATTCCAGTTATTTTAATAGTTATGGATATGAAGTTTTAGTAAATGTTTATCCGGACGATGTGATTTTAAATAATTCCAATTATCAAATTACAATAAATGATGTTGGCGGACAGATGACGGCAAATCAAAATTACTATTTGAGGGTTTATCGTGAAAGCGATCCAATTAATCCTATAACCTTTGAACGTGTGGGAACTTCTTCAACTTGGATTTCGGAAGAAATTGAAAGTGGGACTAGAGTTTATCTTCAAGCTGGAGATGGTGCTTTTGGAACAGTGTCTGATTTTGCTATTAACTTTGTTGCTGCTGGTAATGGAACGGCGACTGAAACTGTGTATGCTGACCTATATAGCGTAACGGATAATCCAAATTTAGACTTATATGAACTGCAAATTGATGAAACAACAGGTGAAAAAGTGGAAGTTGGCGAATTTGACTTTAATCAAGTGTATTATATTTCTTCTAGTGAAAACTCTATGTCTCGTGAATTTTACATTAGATTAAAAGGATATTCGACTTCAACAGGCTTGGAGCCAGTTTACAACCAAAATAGCAATTTTTCTCTTTCAGTTGTTGAAGATGGGTATTATGAAGATTTGAATAATCCTCAAAATTCATATGTTGATTTAATTGTTACTGTCAATATTAAAAATGAAGGCTATGAAGGCGGATTTAATTTCTCATTTACTCATCAAACCGGTGCTGTGAGTGACGCTATTTCAACTTATGCTTTTGCACCAATAGAAAGTGCAGCCTTGATCAATAATGATAATGGTGCAACAAACGTCTACTATCAAAGCACTGGCGGTCAAGATTTTGTTATAAGTGATGATGGCGTTATTTCTGATTCACAATATATGACGCAAAATACTTTATCTTCGCTTTTGATTTCTGCTGGTTCTAATATTAGCCTTGGGCTTGATTATGGTAATGCGACTCTTAATATTACAGAAGATACTTTGGGATATTATTTTGCTTATCTTGATTTTAATGCTTTCTATAACGCAAATGAAGATAGTTTTAATGGAGCAAGTCAGAGTGAAATCCAAGAAATTTTTAATAATTTAAATCCTTATGTAGATAATACATATACGTATGACTTCACAACGGAAAATAATTCATATTTTACATATTCAAATGGCTATCTTAGAGTGGCAAGTGACCAAGGAGAATTTGTAATTTATGTTGCGGTCATATTTAATGGTTTTGACGAGGATCACAACGAACTTTCTTTGGTTAGAGTTTTTAAACTTGAAAGTTTTTATCCTGTAACTTCATTAAGAAGTGATGTTACCGATTCTGTTCTTTATTCTCGTGAAAGCTTGAGCTCGTCTGATGAAAGTTTGTCATATGTCGATGTTGTTGTAAGTTTACGTGTCGACAAAAATGAACCTACTTACACTGATTTGTCTAATTTCTCTATTTCACTTAAAAATGGAATAACAAATGTTGAGGCGGATGAAGAAGGTCAAACTAAAGAAGTAGATGCCAATGGAAATATTACGAGAGCATATTTAAATAGTAACACCATTGAAAATGAATATGTTATTTTATCCGGCTTTGAAATTAGGCAGTTGGATCAAACAAGTCTTGGCCCTAATGCTCTTGCATTTAGAATAACTGCAAAATCAACACAATTTAATTCTAGCTGGGATGAAATTATCAATTTGGTATATGAATTAGAGTATGAAGATGCCTTAGTTACTACTCTTGGAACAAACATAAATATTCAAATTGTTCAAGCGGATAGAATTGAAAGTGTTACATGGGTAAACGAGACAAGTGATGGTGAAATTTATTTAAATATCGCAACAAATGACCCAACGGAACAAAATTTCACAATTTCTACCTCAATTTCTCCTGACTATGCTGAAAACAGAAATCTTACTTATTATTATCAAGCTTACAACAGTGATTCAAGCGTTTTGGATATTGAAACAGTGTCTGTAAGTCAGTCCTTTAATTTAACTATCGGAAATACTAATCAAGGTGGTTACGGCTCTCTCTATATTTTGCCAGAAGATATGGTTAAAACTGTAAGTGGTATAAGACAAATTGTTTACTACGTTCTTGATGAGGATAATAATCTAAAAAAAGAGGCTCAATATCTTCCACTTTCACAAATAGATTCTTATTATGATGCTTTGATTAATGGAACTTATGAAAGCAAAAATGGTTTGTCGGCAAATTATTTCTTAAATAATTATAATGAAAAAGTATATTATGAAGATATTATATTAAAAATTGGTATAACAGTGGCGGACGGTCTTAGCGAAGAGACTGCTATTCGTGTTTATTCACAAGAAGATTTGGAAAGCATCCAAAGCAATTTGTATTATCGAGTTATGAACGACATTGAAATTGAAGACTGGACTTCAATTAGTTCTTTCTCTGGCATGATTTTTGGAGACAACGAAGATATAACCTTGACATTTACTGGAAATAGTCAAACATTTGTAAACAATTTAACTGGCACTATCAAAGATTTAACAATGGTTGGTGATGTTGTCGGCGGTGGTTTTGTCGCAAATCAAGTATCCTATGGGGCAACTATTGATAATGTCACGGTTGACGTGAATTATAAGGATGGTTATTATTGCCCAAGCACTTTAACAGGTGGCTATACAGCGAATGAGTCTACATATGCCGGTGGTATTGCGGGGGTAAACTATGGGACAATTTCAAATTGTGATGTTTTCGGTTTGGAAATCAGTCTGGATAATAGAGACGGAAATATAGCTGGGGGTATAGTTGGACTAAATTATTATCAAATAAGAAATTGTGGAGTGGAATTCTATCAGTTTGTTCGTAGCGAAGTTGTTGATGAAGTGGAAACTGAAGTGACTTATAACAACAAGTTTACAGCTCATACGGTTGGTGGTTTAGTTGGTGAAGGTCAATTTTCAACTGCTAGTGGAACAACCACATATACTCAAATTTATAATTCTTATGTTTATGCATACAACCTACTTGTTGAAGATGGCGAAGAAGAAACCTCAGATTTAAATGAATTTCAAGTCTTAAATGGACAATTTGCGGGTGCGTTTGTAGGTAGTCTTAATGCTCAGACAACAAATGCATTTAGACTGGAAAATTCTTTTGCTTATCTAGGAGACTATAATGACACTGACTATATGGGAATAGGCTCTGTTGACGAAAGTTCAAATGGAAACGAAGGTAACAAAATTTATCGAAATTCTTATATTACCTATTTTGAAGTTGAAGAAGGTTCCGCATCAGTTTATAGAATTAAAATGGATTATATACTTAGCGAAACAACGTTTTCTAGCTTAACATCTATGGGCACTTTAGATTATAGCAATATAGCCAATATCAATTATACAGAATTAGGCTTTAACAGTTCTGTTTGGGAAATTGAAAATATTGACAGTTCAATAAACTTTGGTTTTGCTTATCTTTCAGGCTTAAATCAAAATATATCAGTTTCTGTTGATCAAACTATTCAAACAGTGGACGGCAAGACAATTAATGCTGATTACGAAGGTGTAAAAGCAGGTATTCTTTTCCTATATAGAGTTCAAGAAAATGTCACAAATAGTGCCGTTCAAAGTGAAATTAATCGTGCCAACACCATTTCTATCACAGATTTATTTGGCATTTCAGAAGGCGAGGCTGATAGTTTGTTACTCAGTGTTGATAGGTCAAATTATATTAGTTTTACAACCAATAGTTTGACTGCACAAAGAACGAATATAGATTTAGGTCAAACTATAAAATTGACACTCTATAGTAGAGTTGATTTTAGTCAGTCTCAAACTTTTGAGATTATGGTATTAGATTATATACCTAATTTAACGCTTACAGTTGGCAACAATACTATAGGTTCTGGTCAGATTTTGAATATTCAAACTGGTTCTGTTAACTCAAGACAAGTTCAAGTTATTTTGGATAATTCCGTTTATTTCAATGGGCAGCAGTTTACTCTTGTAAACAATGAAAGTGTTGATTATAAGGTTGATTTTGACGAAAACAACACATATATAGATGAAAATGACCAAACAGCAAATTATATTTCAAGATATATTTCAGGCAATAATATTACTTTTACAGCAAATGATGAGACTGGAGTAAATTATGTTGGAGCTACTATCTCTCTTAATTTAACCAAGCTTAAAAATAATTATCCTGAGTTCAATGATGCACTCAATTCTTATAGACAAACAAGTTTCTATATTTCTTCCTATCAAGGTGCAAATTCTGTTACTGTAGATACAACATCTTTAAATATTACACCTCAAGAATCAGTGTCATTTAATGTTACCATTGAATCAGACAATTCTGAAGAAGATTTGTTGTTGACGTTTACATATAATGACCGAGATTATTATGTGGAAGATGGCAGAGTTGTTATTAATGATAATTTAGTTTTAGACGTCTCTGTTCCGACTCCAACAGTTGTAAATTCAACAACTAAGACTTATAATGTTATTATCAATGTTAATAAAAACTATAGACATAAAGTAGATGCAAACTATGATTTTGTTATAAGTGTTAATGCTTTGAGCCAAGGAAGCAATACTACTCTTCTAAAAACTATTGATTTTACTGTCCAAAAGCAAAGCATAAACACAGTAAATGTGACTGCTTACACTATTGACAGAAGAGTGATTAATAATTCAAGGTGGTATTACACTCCAAGCACAACCATTTCTTCTACACTCGTTCCAGGTGCTGACAGTATATTGACACTTGAAGTTAGCCCTAATTTTGCACATTTTTCACGTATTGATGTAAATTATGTTGCATCTTCTGAAGGCGTTATAGGAACTGTTGGTATTAGTCGTCTATCCTATAATTCAACTTATGGCTATTACATAGACTCTTCTACAACCAGCAGTTTAAATGCTGGACTCAGAGTCACTCCAACTGATGCCGATCTACAAAATGGTGTATATTATTTTAGAATCTATGTATCTTCAAGTTTCACTTCCAACAGCAATGTTACTTTGACTTTTACCTTCTATGATGATGCTGACGTCGTTGGTACATACACTTATAATTATGTTATTGACTATCTAAATTCTGCTGAAGTTTTAGTGGACGGTGCTCATAGTGTTATGTTGGCAAAAGGCGACAGTGCGGAAGTTTCTATTACTTTGGAACTTGATCAGTCTTTGACAAATGATAGTATCAGGCTTGAGAATAACGGAGATTCAATAACATTAAGTAATCTTACAGAAGAAGTTTCCGATTCTTATCGAAGATATACTGCGACCATCAGCACGAGTGTATTGTCGACACTTGCTGACGGAAACTCGACAGGTGCTTTCTATGTGTATGCTTCGGTTTCAAGATATGTCAATGGCATTTTAGACTATGTAGAAAGTTATGCCACTGTTTATCTTGTTGACTTTACTATTAATGCTGAAGAAACAAGTGTTGTCGGCTCAACACAGCAGGCTACTTACAATGGAAACACATATGATGCTATAAATTCTTATATTAATGCTGAACAAGTTTTAGCCTTTGATTATGTTATTGAACCAGAAACTTACACCTTTAATTCGGAAAACAATGACGAATATCAAGCAGTTTATGGTCCAAACGGACTTATGGCAAAAAGAACGGAATTTATAAGAAACGGAAACTATCGCGATGATGTTTCTGGTTACTATATCAATTATACTTACAATAGTGACACTGGTGTTTACGAACAATTATCTATCGAGGAACGGTTATATTATGTTAATGATGATGGCTCTGCAACAGCAATTTATAATAGTCAAACTGGTGAATTTCTAGAAAATTCTATTATTGAATTTAGTAGTGGCAGCAATGATACTTTAAATATTAAAGGTCTCAGAATAGGTAGTGTTCTTCTTCGACTTACCACCACAGTTATAGTTGGAAACACAACATTTAGTTATGACTATGATTTTGTTATTCAAATCACTATTTGGACAGATGAAGAAGTTCCTATGCCTATCTACACTGCTGAAGAATTCTTAACTTATGCTCAAGGAAATCCAGATGATCAAGGCAATACAACCACTGCAGATTACATCCTTATGAATGATATTGTTCTTGAAAATTACACTCCTGTTGATACAACTTATTTTAATAGCTTTGACGGAAATGGCTATCAAATTTATATTCGAAGCTTTGACTTGACTGGCGAAAATTCTTCTCTAAATCTAGCTCTGTTTGATGAAGTTGCAGATAATTCGACAATTAAAAATGTAAGAGTTAATTTGTATAATGCAGGACAATTAACCATAAATATTAATGATTATCAATACATTAATATTGCCGGCTTTGCACTTACTAATAATGGTATTATTTATAACTGTGAAGTTGTGGCTTACTATGACAACAACCATTCAACTTCAAGAGTTTCTGGAAGCACAGGAATTGTAGTTAATTTCACTCGTGGTTCTGGCATGGATAATGTTTATCTGACCTCTTCTGATATTGAGGCGGGAAATGTTATAATTTCTGGTTTTGTTAACAATAACTATAACATTATAACCAACAGCCGTGTCGGTGGAGAAAGTGTAGGAACGATTATTGAAACTGATGGAACGAATTATTATAGCGAAGTTACTCTTCCAACCTTTACAATTCAAGGTCAAGGCACTGTTGTGGGTTTTGCTAACAATAACTCTGGAACAATATCGGCTTCATTTGTAAATTCTGTTCAAATTAATAATCTTATGAATTCCACTTCTTCAATAACTTCTGGTTTTGTTGTTTCAAATACAGGAGAAGTTCATACCTCTTACATACAAGGTGTATATTCTGACAATACCGCTCAGCAATACTACTATGACGGCTCGACAATACAGTCGACAGGAAGAGTGGCAGGCTTTGTTTACACAAATGGTGGAATTGTTAAAAATTCTTATGTTAACATCGCTTTTGAGGTAGATGTGACTAAGAGTTATCTTTCTGCGGGCTTTGTTTATAGAAACGAAACAGATGGTGAAATAACTCTTTGCTATGCAGCGGCTAAAATGGCTCAAACAGATATCAATGAATTGAGTTTTTCAGGTGTTAATGAGAGCGGTAGTGAAAGTTTGAACTATGGTGTTATTGATAGTTCTTACTACTACAACTTGGACCGTGTGGATACTACTCCTCAATCAAATTATGATGTAGGTGCATACTCCATAACTGATGTAAGTGTTGAAGCATCTTTCTATAGTTTCAGTTTCTCTTCAACTGAAAATGTTGTCGACGGTATTTGGACATTTACTGACGATGGTGTTATCACTCTTACAAGTGCAAATCATATTGCTTATTCAAATAGATACATTGTATATAATTCTGTGGAAGAAGATGAATACTATTATCTATATAGCATCTTGACTGACATTGAAACATATGTTCAAATGGATTTATCTTATGGTTCTTATAGAAACCCAATAATAATCCGAAATGCTGCTGATTTTGCTAAAGCTACAGGTAAAGCTCAAGATACTGAAATTTCTTCATATATGCAATACTATAATGATTATGAAGTGTTTGGAAATTATCGTTTAGTTAATGATATTGATTTCTCTGAAATTGACCAAAATTTAACTGGTGAAAATAACATTCGTTTAACCACAACTTCAAAGACTTTCTCTGGAAATTTGGATGGAAATTCTTTCACTATTTCAAATATAAGTTTGGGTTCCTCCACATATCTTGAGAACTATGGACTATTTGCAGAACTAGACGGTGCTGTTGTAATGAATCTAGGTCTGGAAGTTGTTTCTGTTCACAATAGAAATGCTCAAATTGTAGGAACGCTTGCAGGAACTGCTGTTGATTCTAGATTAATTGCCATTCAACTTTCTCCAGTTGAACGACGAGATGATGAGGAAACTGTTCAAGCTGTTTCTATTGCTGGTTACAACATTGTTGGCGGTCTTGTTGGTATTGTTATGGGCGATTCCGCTCTTAATGATATTACAGTAACTGATATAGACATTGAATCTACTTATTATTATGGTGAACTTAAGCCTATAACAAGAAATGATAGATATACTGGCGATAATTTAAGAGAACTTGTGTATATCGGCTCTTCTTTGGAACAAATGGTAAGCACTCTTTCTTATGCTGGTGGTGTCGCAGGTTATGTTGATATTTACACAAGTATTGGCGATGGATATATTCAATATTCAACTCAAACTGATGTAACCAACTACAATATTGTATCTATAAAAGTTCTAAATTCAGTGGATATTTATGGCGAAGTCGCTGGTGGGCTTTTCGGTTATCTTGGAAAATCTACCATGGCATACGATTTAGGACTGGAAATTGATGCTGATATTGCTTTAAACACAACTTCATATATAACAGCTAAAAATCTTTATGCTGGCGGAATTGTGGGCGAGAGTTATGCTGGACTTTATGCTGTTTATGCTAAATATTCTGAAACTTTACAAGATACCATTGATTTAGGTATGTTAAGCACAACAGCAACTGAACGCGGACAAATTAGTATTTTCTCATATTCAAGTTCAGACACAAAACACCTTGGACGTTATAATAATCCATATTATATTGGTGGAATTGTAGGTTATGCTGGTGCTGGCTACATTTCAGTGGGTTACAATAGACTTAATGTAACTTCAAATATTGGAAATGACACAATAAATTATCATACAAGTGCTATTGGAGGAATAGTTGGTCTTGTTAATTCAATATATAGTTACGATGCAGATTTCATTGAAACAAATGCCAATGTTTCATACTACTTAAATGAAGTATATTTTAGTGGTGTGCTTTATTCACAAACAGAAGCTACTGCTGGTGGTATTATAGGAAAAATTGACATAGACAACAATGTTGCTTTAAATAAAGTCAATAGTATTCCTTATTATGATTCTTCAGAAAGCTTTGATAATGTTTATTCTTTAATTGCTGGCTTTACTGACGTTGAAGATGAAACAAATTATAACGGTGAAACACCAAGCAATTTGTATTTAATGGATGAAAGAAATAGTTTCCATAATGTGTTCGGCACTTCGGCAACCTCAGGAACGGCTAGAGCAAGTGTCGCTGTTGCAAATCAATATCTTGTTGATGCTAAAACAACTGCTGACAACTCTGATCCTTCAACATATATTTACGGGTTGACTACAAATGAAGTTGTAAGTTCGGCTACTGGCTATCGTCCTATCCTTGAAATAGAACAGCCTTCAAGTTATGATGGTAGTATGGATAGAGCTCATTCTGCAATGGCATCATATTTCTTACAAAACAACTGGGATGATACTCGTTGGAATCATCCATCAGACAAACTTTTCCCAGAAATTGTTTTATATCCAAAAGACGAAGTTATTTACCTTGACGCAGATACTTCCGTTTTAGCAAGTAAAATAGAAGAGATTAACAATAGACCTAATGCTACCGTTGTCGTTAGAGGTAGAGTCGATGAGGATATTGCAGGGACTTATGCAGATATCGACTTGAGAGAATATGCAGATGCGTTTGAAAATTTCTCTGGGACAATGATTTCTTATCAAAATTATATGCAGTCAAACAATGAAGGGAGTATAACTGCAGGCTCAGAGATTCGAGATTCTTCAGAATATATTATCGGTGGTTACGAGGGAGATGAAGTTGGACTTATTATAAGTTCTCCAATATTTGAAAATTCTGGTCAAGGATTTACGCTGGATGGTGTCAATATTTATATTGCAAGTGAAGATGGAGAAGAGTCAGATCTCACTCTTTCAGCAGAAGGCGTGGACACTGGCATGATAGTTTCTGGCTCGTTGACTGAGGCAACCTTTATTGACCTTAATATTTTCATTAATGGCAACTTAACCATTAAGCAAAATTCAGAAAGTATGGGATTAATCGCAGGGACTGCAACTTCAACAAACTTCCAAGATATAAACTTTGTATTTAGATATGAAGACGGAGAAGGTGATGACGTTAATAACCCTAAACTTAATCTTGAACTACATGCTTCAACAGCAACTTCAGGCAGTAACAGTGGAAACAGTAATAATGATAGGTATTTTGGTCTACTTGCTGGAATCATTACTCAAAGGAATATATATAATTCAGCAAGTATTTCAAACATCGTTTTGAGTTCGGAAAAGAAATCTAATGGAAGTTCTGTCGAACCTGATGAAGGGGTAAAACTTGAAGTAAATATTTCGAATAACAACTATACGGATACAAATGGAAGCAATGCTCCAAATAGTTATAATTCACTATATTTTGGTTTCCTTGCAGGACAATCAGTTGTAAGCGGAACTGGAGTCCTTCCACTCACTTTTGGTATAACAAATCTTATAGATGATACTTTTGCTGGTATTAATCTCACTTTACGAGAAGAAAAACAAACTTATGAAGGTAACGACATAACAGAAGATCCTAACCAAGCTTTGAATAATCTATATTTTGGTGGATATTTTGGAAATGCAAATCTTGGAGCAATTTCTCTTGTCGGTGGAGAACCTCCAACATCGCTTATCAAAAACTTTATCGTTCATCAAAAGATAACTATAAATAATCAAATGTCCTTTGGACTTGGCTTTGGACATCTTGAAGGAAGCGGAACTTTCTCATTCAGTATCAATAACTCATCAGCTTCTGAAGAAAGTGCCGGAGTAGATGTTTCTGGTGGGCTTTATCAGTTTGAAGGCTTCACAACTGGAACAACTAGAAGTTCTTCAGAAAGCAATAATTCAGTCAATATTGGCGGATTTATTGGAACGACGAACTATACAATCTCGCTCACAAGTGCCATAAATGTCAATTTTGATGTTTTGGGCAACCAACCTCTTACAATAGGTGAAGGAGAAGAAGAAACTGGCTTTGATGGTTATGATAAATCTACAGCGACGGAAGATTCGCCAAGCCTAATTTATTCGCTTTATGATTTTTATAACAGCAATGGTATTTGGACAACCTCGACACAAAGCGTGGAAACTGAGCCATATGTAGTCTATGGACCAAGCAATATTGGTGCCTTTATTGGTCAAATGTCAGGCGGAAATTTAAATATAACAGAAATTAATATAAGCGAAACTTGTGATATTCAAGTTAGAAACAGAACGGAATCAACACCTGCTTTAAATGAAACCAATATTGGCGCGGTTGGATATATTTCAGGTGGCTCTGTAAATCTTGGATCTGCAAATAAATATAGTGCTGTCAACTATTTCATTGAAACATATGGCACTGCCAATGTAGGCGGTTTGGTAGGAAAAGCAACTGTAACAAGGTTTGACTCTCAAAGTTATATGTATAACGGAACAGTTGTTTCATTTGCACATACGCTCAACTTTGGTGGTCTTGCCGGAAGTGTGACAACTTCAAGTGGCGGAAATATTACAAATGCCATTTATGGCGGAACTCTTAAAAACTTTGTAAAAACTAATGGCGATTATGTAACTGTAGAAAATATAACAGTCGGCGGTGTTATTGGGACTTTGAGTGTAACAGGAACGGATTTAAGCTTAAATTCTATTTACTCTTATGGCGACGTTTTCGTTAACTACGCAAATACTTCTTCCGTGACTTTAGACTTAAGTAAATTCGCTTTTGGCGGTTTAATTGGTGAAATTACTTCTGGTTCAGTTCGAATCGAAAGTGCTTATTCATTGATGACTCCATTTAATGATAGAATGGTTGATGACGGATTAAGTGGTACTGACTATCGTGTCAATGCTATGGTGGGCATAGAAAGTGGTAAGGCAACATTTAATCCAGATAGTCCAAGTTATTATTCATCTGGTGTGACAATGTCTTATCAGTATGTTAATGATGAAGAGAATACCGATACTGTAATTGATGTTTCTTATGGCTATAACGATGCAAGTTATTATGGCTATTCATCAAAAGAAATAACAAATGGTTCTGGCGGAAGTTCAGGAGATACTTTGTTAAGCGGTCAGATTAGCCAAGATAACGAGGAAGGCATAATCGGTGTTATTAAAGATGCAATTTCTGGATATCCAATTGAAGAAAGTGAATTAGGCTCAAAATTAAATCCAATTTTGGTTAAAGAAAATGGCGACTCTGTAGAGGGAGAAGAATTATTTAAAGATATATCTTCAAGTAGTGATATCGAAAATATGGAAATCAAGTGGTATTACTTTAATGATGATATGACTGTAACAACCACTAATACAAATTCTTTAAATAATGTTGTTATTGTTGGAAATGGCAAGACAATAACTTTTGAAGATGCAAAAACTATTGGAATGGGCAGTAAAACTAATATTAGTTTGTTTAAAGAGATTGGAACTTTAGATAACACTTATACTGCAATTTCTGGGATTTTGGTCGAAGTTGAATTTAATTATGATATAACTGATAACTACACTTTAACCCTTTCCGGTCTTATCGAAAATTTAGGTAGTAGTAGTCGTATTGGTGGAAGTGCATCTATTATGATTTATGCTGTTGGCGTCCGAGGTAGTGCCGAATTTGGTGACACTGGCAGTGTAAATTTTGGCGGGATAGTGGCAAATATGTATAAAGGTATGATTTCAAATTCGTATGTCGATTTGGATATCTTCTATCATGCTGGCGCAGATACTGATACTAGTCCAGGTGCTTATTTACCAAGTTCAACGATAACAGCAATAGCCAATGTTCAAGACGGTTTTGCAGAAATTTACAAT
This sequence comes from uncultured Clostridia bacterium, assembly GCA_944349415.1. Lineage (GTDB taxonomy): Bacteria > Bacillota > Clostridia > Christensenellales > UBA1242 > Caccovivens. The sequence continues at coordinate 8,973 of CALVMX010000048.1, read as the reverse complement.
ACCTTTGCTATGGGTGAAGTCAAGAGCTATGTTCCTGCAAATATTTATACTTTTAACTCTTATTCTCCTATTAAAAATGGTACCGAACTAAATTACCGATTACGAATTTCAAATTCTTACACCGTTATGCAAGTTGAAGTCGAAGATTATGGATTCGGTGTAGCTTATAACATTACAAATTTCCAAGCACCATCAACATCAGTTGCTAATTGTTATTACAGTGATTATTCTGGTCTACTAGGCACACAAACAACTCTTAACGGAACTCGTGTTACAGTTGACAATATGTCTATTGGATATAACAAGGGTAATCAAACCTATTATAAGATTAACAAAAGTAGTGGAGATATCTACTCGCCATGGTTCTATTCTCCATATAGAAACTATGGCTACGGCACAACTGGTTTTGTTTATCTTAGAAACACAACCACTTACTATCGCACGCAAACTAATAATAATGAAAATGATGATACTGTTCAAATCACTGATATAAAAACAGGGGAGAGCTTAGATAAGTTTTATGCTTATAATACATATGAATATACAAGACTTTCTGAAGAAGAGTTAGATACTTTATCTGGTATAACTGTGAACGTAACCATAGACGGCGCAGAGACAAAAATGGACTATTTCTTAGCAATTTCTAATGTCGGAAAATTCCGTCAACTTCAGGATCTCACAAGTGGAAACAACACTCGCTTCTTCCTAAAATATGATTTAGATATTGATGATTTGTATAATAATCAAAATGGAAGTGAAGAAGGCTGGAATTATAATCAAGATAATAATTTAGGAAGTGCTAAAAATGTAGTTGTTATAGACGGACAGAATCATTTAATTGAATTTGGTGCTACTCAATCGGTTAATAGAGGACTTTTTGGAACTGTTTATGCAAATATTGAAAATATTCGAATTATTGCTTATGATAATATAACAACATCCAATGCTAATTCTGGAAATACCTATGGTATTTTAGCAGGCGTTTACACTGGTAGACTTGTCAATGCCACAATTCAAGGCTCAATAAATGTTAGCGGTGGAACAAATGTTAATTATATTGGCGGTGTCGCAGGTCAATTCACTGGAACACTGGCAACAGTGGAAAATCTTGTGGATATCAGAGTGACAGGCGGAGCTAATTATATCGGTGGAATCGTAGGTCAATTTTCTAGTGGTATTAATGGTGAATATACTTACTATGGACTTACCGAACCAGAAACTAATCTTGATGAGGAAACACAAGGGAAAATATCTATTGTAGAAAACGCAATTTCCTACTCTTCAAACAACGGAACAATTGTTGCTGATTTGTCAACTTCACAAGGAACAGTTGTTGCAAGTGATAATGATGATGTAACTGGAGATAATCAAGATGATGATGCTTTAATATATACTAAAAATAGTAATGGCTTAGATTTAAATGTTTCAACTCAACATAATATATATCATGACTCTGACGATGATAGTCAAGGACAAGACAAAACAGATGGTAGTATTAAGGATACAACTTCAACTCTTGTTACAGTTATAGGTGGAATTGCTGGATATTTGAGTAGTGGGAAAATAACTTATTCTTATAATAATGCAACTATAATGAACAATTATCAAGAAACATATTTAGGAAATCGACAAATACGTAATTTAGCTAGTGGCGGTATTGCAGGTTATTCTAGCGGAGAAATAGATAACACGATAAACACTGGTTATATTGTTACAGGAAACAATATGAACGAGGGTGTGGCTTTATCTGGTGGTATTGTTGGATATACAACAAAGAATGTTTCATATTCTTATAACGATGCAAAAGTTCAGTCTGTAAGTTATGTTAATCCTGAATACTATAACATCACTCTAGATAATACAGAAATAGATGAGGAAACAAATACAGGAACTTTAAAATTTACTATTGAATATAACTTACCAAATGTTTATGTTTCAGGACAAAAAAATGATCCTATTGATCCATATAAATATGAAATGCCAAGACTTGTTCATGCTTATGGAATTGGTTATTTCAATGGCGGTAGTGATAATAATAACGCGAATTTAGATTCTTCCGAAACTATTAATGATGGTAATATCGGCTATACAGTAAGAACAAAAGAGCAAAAGTATACAGTCCAAAGATATGCTGGTGGAGATAGCAGTATTATTGATAGTGATCTTGACGATATAGAAGAAACTTATAATTATTACTTAAATAATGGTAAGCCTGATATTAAAATCAGTGCATATGATTCATATGGTTTCCCAAGCCGTTTGAATTACTACTACACTTACACAATTGATATTACAGGATTTGAACATGGATATGATGAATCATTTGGCGATTTCTTAGGATTTTTAATTACAGACACAAGTCCAAATGAAATCGGAGGTTCTTCAGCACAAACTAATAATCCTTCTGATACGAATCTTTATCCAGGCGGAACTTCTGAGTATTACTTCTCAATTCCTTTCTATAGCACGGATACAACCAAGGGAATTAATGACGGAAATTCTTATCAAGAACTTGTGGAAGATACCAATTCTAGAAACAGTAATTTGAATTCTTCAAATGCTGAGGGTGTAGAGCATGAAAGCAATTTTGACACTTTATATAACAATATTAACGATTTGAGAGAAGGTAAGGTTTCAGTAAACGGAACGCTTAGCTCTATCAAAGTTAACGGAAAAGATTACACTTATGTAAGCAACAGCTCGGAATATATCACCTTTGTTGGTGGTATTGGTATCAGTGGCTCTGTTGAAATCCAAGTGCCAAAAGTTTCAAGTGAATATGAAAATAATCTTAAAACTGGCGATGATGATATAGATATTGTTCCAGTTAGTGTGTCATCAATTACATTTACAATGTCATGCACAGATGAAAATAATCAAGATTTAAGTGCTGCACTTTCAGGTATAACCTCAATGGGTGCAGATGTTGAAATTATAGAAAATAATGGTAAATACAGCTTAAGTTATACCGCATACTTCGATAAAACAGAATTGACAAATGCTTTAGGAATTGATCAGAATGCTGATATAAATAGTATTTTGGCGGAAGTTACTATGACAGCAGAATATGGCATTGTGTATGAATACACAAGTGACATAAGTCTTACAAAGCGCAATTTGGACGTTTATGGTTCAACAAGCGAAGGAAATGTGAAAGTTCAAATTATTCAGTCAGAGGGTGGCACACATCAAGGACTGGAATTGGGTGAATTTTTAAACAATGCTTACTCAAAATATTACAATGCATTAAAAGATTATGGCTTAAGCTTTGATGTTTACTTTACTGACGCAAATGGTGTGGACAATTATTATGATACTTCAAGCCACAGGCTTGTTCAAGGGACCGGCGAGGATGTGTCATCAGCGTTAAAACTTAACTTGGTTAAAGATAATGATGCTGGTGAGAATCTTACTTTGAGTGATGATTATGTTGGACTGTTTAATGTTGGTAGTGGTAATCAAACTAGTTTTATAAACGCTCTTACAGGAGTTAATGAGTACACCATGACATTGAGCTATTATGTTCAAGGCACTGGCTCATTCGATCATCTCATCGGCGGAAGCACAACTTTCGAAGATGAACATTATGCTGAAGTTAGTTTCTATGCGGGTAGACAAGAATTAAGTAGCACTTCTGGTGATCATTATTATTGGGGAAACTATTTCACAGCCACTATTCCTTCGGCTGGTAGTATCACTTTGACAGTCAATAATACTGAATTTGGTGGATTAGTAGATAATTCATTGACTGGAACTATATCTATCCATGTTCCTCCTGCCGGAACTTCTGGTGGTGCAGATTTTGATTTATATTATACAAGGACAGGCTTAAGCCCATATTCATATACTTTCCAAGACGCAAATGGAGAGACTAGCGGTGATGTAGGAGCAACAGGTATTAGCTATGATATAACTGGTGGAAATATAACAATTAGAGGTTCTGGTGCTGCAGGAACTGAGATTCAGTCGGTGGATTATTCATCAGATAGTGAAGAGGTTAATTCAACCATTAATGTTGGGAGGACGATTACTATTAATGGTGTGGATTACAGCGTGACTGCGGAATATAAAATTGATACAAGTGATGTATATGATGAAGATGGAGATGTTATTGATGGGTTTAGGTTTGAAAATAATGGAGATGGCACTTATAACATTGTAAGAGAGAATAGCGACAGTGTTAACACTTCGGTAAATATTAAAGTTAAGTATACGCTAGTACGTGATTCAATACAGAACACTGGTGGTGGATACTTGCAAGCTGTAGGTGTTGGTGGAAATCAGGTTGTTTATATAATCAACAATGGTTTCTATTATACACTTGATGAAGAAGGAAATCCTGTAAATGTGAGTGTTGAAGGGCAAAATGTTCAATATTCTGAAATGCAAGATTCTCTTGGAACAAGTTATAGGTTCTATAGGTTAGATAACATTTCAACATTCCACGGTGTTTCAGTTCCTTCTGGGAATTATGTTGTAACCGAGACGACTTATCCTAATAGAGTTACAAGTTATTCTCTTACAGCTGTAAATGGTGCAAGTCCAGCTCTAGTTATCTATAGAATTCGAGATTTCGACGCAAGTTTAATTGATGTTGACGATGATGGAAAAACCGCTTCTCATCCAGAATATGGGTATGAATATGTAATAAGGTATGAAAATGATAATACTTATTATTATATAATTAGTATACAAGCAGAAAATAGTTATACCATAATAGATACAGGGACATGGGATGATTTAGAGTATTTATTCTTAGACAAAAATTATAATTCTGTAAGTTATTACGAAGGCGGTTCAAATGAAGACGGCACAATAGAAGCGGAACCATCTTTCACTTTTAATTTTTCAAAAATTATAGAGGCTGATAAACTTTTGAATCAACAATATACATGGAGATATGGATTAGGTCAATATGATGAAAGCACTTCTACGGTCGGAAGCATAAGTTACACAATTAATAGTAATGGTTATGTGACAAATGTGTCACTTAATGGTGTTAATTATACTTTACAAACATATTCTTTAAGTGTAATATTAAGTCAAGGGGAAGGTTATGAAGAGACTACAAGTTATAAAACAGAATCAGTATCAGAAGTTGATGAAGATGGAAATCAAAATTTTATAACCTATTATTTAGATAATAATAATGAAAGGGTTGCACGATTAGAAACTGTAGTAGAAGGAGAAGGGGATAATGCTCAGTCTGATATTTATATAGTTTTAATAACCGATGTTGAATTGAATGGAGAAATTATTCCTGAAGGTACAAGAATTGCAGAAATCGATTATACTTTGTTAGGTGAGCAAGAAGTTAGGTTTACTAATGAAGAATATGAAAATATTTTAGCTCAAGAAACTATTTTGATCCCTCTTGGTAGTTATATGACCTATACTATGCAATTAAGAGATAGCAGTGGAAATTCATATACTTTTAGTGTTGATTTAGACTTAGATACATCAATTTTTAATGATTTATATTCTTCAAAATTAATTGCAAATAATATTGAAAATGGTGAGACAAATTATGATGAAGATATTCCTATTATTACATTTACAACGTCTAGTTTAAGTAGCTATGCTGGTGTTGAAGATTTGGAATTTAATGCGGCAAACTATGGACCAACTGATGAAACTGAAAATACAGGACTATATTACGGACCATCATATATTGATTTTAGTATTAATACAAAAGACTTCAAATATGTCGATGGAAATATTTCTCTTGATGTGACCACATCAAATGATAAATTTGAGTATGATGAAGTTTTGACAGGAACAGGTGACAACTATTCACACCAAGTCTCAATTGATGTAAAAGAAACTTCAACGGCGTTTGGAGATTATCACAACAAAGGAAATGGATATAGTTATCAATTTGCTTTGACAATTCCATATAGTGTGGCTTTCGGTATTAATAATGAAAATAGTGATACTAAACTTCAAGCAGATTTAGATGTAGATGATTTAACAAAAGTGTCAAATGGAAATATTATCATAACAGACAATATCTATGTTTTGGATATGTCATCCACAATTAATATGGAGATAAAAGGTTACAATCACCTTATCACAGAAAAGCTATCTCTTGCTGTGTTTGATTATGCAATCAAAGTTAGAGAAAGTGGATTTATCCAAGACTTGAATTTTGCCATTGTTGCAGATGCGGAAGCAAATTATGTAGATAAACAAAATGTTAAAGTTATGGATGTTATGGCAACAGGTGAAACGAGAATTACAAATGTTTCCGTTTATGGCACTGTAAGAAAGATAGACACTGTAACAGATAAAAATGCAACAGGAACTGTTTACATAATCAATATCAGCACTGGAGCTGAGAATGTTGAGGATAGTAATAGTATTGATAGCCTTCTTACGAATCTATCACTTATTGGAAAAGACGGTGAGTCGAATTATAGCGTGCAAGAGACAGGAAGCACAGATATAGATGGCGAAAGTGTCAATGTGAACTTGCAGTCCTATTATTCAGCGACAGCTTCCTCTAGCTCAGCTATTGGAACAGATAAAACAATTTTAGTTGCCGGAAACGGTGGAAATGGTTCTAATGGTGCTGACGGTGAAATATCCGACAATACTTCTTCGCCACAAGGCGAAAACGGCGCCAACGGCGGTAATGGTGGCTCAGGGGGAACGACTACTAATAGTGGAGAAACCGAAAGTGAAAGTATTAGTATCGATGGTGCAGATGGAGTGGCTGGAAATGGTGGCAACGGTGCTGATGGGCTTGTTGCTACAACTCGCAATGTTGCTGGTGGTGGTGGTGCTGGTGGCAATAGTGGAAATGCAGGTGTTAAAAGCGGTAATACAGGATCTGAAAAGATAAAATCAAATAGAAGTTATAATAATGATTTGCCAGGTAGTGGTGGATCTGGTGGGCTTGGAATGTATTATAATGGTGGAGCTGATTACAGCAGTGATTCTGATTATTATCATGAATATCAATATAATGGAAATGTGACTCAAGCTGATAAAGGCACATCAACAAAGGGTGGTGGCTATAGTGACACTGGTTATTCTACAAGTTTAACTAGAGATTCTAGCTATTCAGCTTGGATTAAAACATCTGGAGGCGGAGGATCGGCTGGTGAAATGGAAATTGAATTAGTAAATTCTTCTAGCACAGTTTCTAGTCAAGCAGGAACAAATGGAAATTATATTGAACCAAATACAAAAATATTACAAAGAGGATATAATAGGTATAGAAGCAATACTACAGCTACTTCTGGTTATTATTGGAATTATAACTATGGACAAAATGGAAGAGAACGACTATTTGGAAATCTTCAGATGACATCAACATTTTCATATTATGGAATAAATCCAGATGATACTGGACCAAGAAATAGAAATGGAGAAAATGTTGTAAGTGATCGATATACTAGTATATATGACTTTTCTTCGTATTTAAGTAGTGAGTCAGGGGCTGGCTGGACAATAGTAGGCTTTGAGGTAGCATATGGTGTTGCGTTGAGTGTTGGAATTGTTTTTCTTGCTACTCCTTTGGCTGGTGTTGGCTCTACTATAATTTCTACTGCAACGAAAGTATTTTCAGTTGCGACTCGCACTGCTTTTGCATTTTTGGAAGATAGAAATTCTAATATGATATTTGGTGATCAAAAATTCTTTACTAACGACAGAGGTGAGGATGGTTGGTTTACTTTAGATGATATCCCGCTTTTAGGGGCAGCCTTTGATTTAATGTTAGGCATAATAGGAAACCTTGATTTAGATGCTCCAAAAACATATGAATCTGGAACATTCTTTGAACAAGGAGATTTATATTATGCAGATGGAGGATTTGGTGATTACTGGTGGCTGTATGATGAGAAAAATGATTATCCATCAAACAATAATTTGAATAAGACTTATTTACATGCATTAGGAGAGTTCTTAAATGGATTTAATTCTTCTAATTATAAAATAGTTAATAGTGCAGGAAGAATAAGCGACGGCGGAACAAATGTTTGGGAAAGTAACTTCTATGGTGGGCAAGGTGGTGGAGATGGAACCGGAACAAATGGTAATGGCGGAACATCTTACACTAAAGAAATCTATGGATATGCAAAAATGGATGATGGAGGAATAGTAAACAACGCTATCTCTGAAGGAGATTCAGGTTATAAATGTTTCTTCACAAGAAATGACTATGTTACATCGGCTGGTATTTACGGAGATGCAGCGTATGCAAATGTAAATAACCAAAGACAACTTGAAACTCCGAACTTTACGGTTAGTTAAGCTTCAAATTCATAAATGCATGTTTGTTCAAGTGATGAAATTGTGTGAAAATGGTTTGGAATATTTTTGGTGTTTATGGTATATTAGATCGGGTGAGAGTGCAACTAAAGAAAGTTGTGCTCTCTGCTCGGTTTTACAAAAGATTAGGAGGTTTTTGTTATGGACAACAGTGATGTTTCACACGACGGACACAGAGCAAGGCTTTTAGAAACAGCAGTCAATGGAAGTTTGGATATTTTGAGCGAAATTCAGCAGGTAGAGTTTATGCTAACTTACATTTTTCCTCGTGGTGACGTCAACCCACTTGCGCACAGGCTATTGGATGCCTATGGTTCGCTTGGTGGAATACTTGATGCCGATTTTTACACCTTAAAAAGTATTAAAGGCATAAATGACCGAAGTGCCAAAAAAATTGCCATGTTAGGTGAGTTATTCTTCACTTACACAACCTCCAAAATGACCAAACAACAAGTTTTTAAAGGTGAATCCGATATTATGGATTTGGCAGAGTTACTTTTAAGATTTCGAACAAAAGAAAACCTTGTTTTGCTTGGTTTCAGTCCAAAGCAAATGTTATGTGGCAGTAAAAGATTTGTCTCTTCCAAAACAGATGCTATAGACATCAGTGTGCTTGATTTCACGGCATTTATATCTTCTTACAAGCCTACAACTTTAGCGGTTGCGCATAATCATCCGTTTGGTATTGCTTATCCG
>CALVMX010000047.1 GCA_944349415.1 uncultured Clostridia bacterium | reverse complement strand
TTTTTGGTGACATAGAATTGCTCCCTTCATGATGACAGTTTGTTTTTTCACTGTCTCTCATAAAGGGAGCATATCAATCTTTGATCTCCCTGCGGTATTGTACCGTTTGAAGATAGTCCTCTCGGTAGCCGGGCTCCACCCAGGGCAGAAATTTGTTTGCGACGGCATAGCCTGCATAGTGCGCCAGCTTGGGGCCTGCGGTGTCCAGCGCGATAAAGTAGGCGCGAATCGCATCCTGATACTGTTCGGTTTCTTTGGGCAGAGCCTTCCGAAAGGCCTCCTGGGTTGCGCGGGCTTCTTGACACACGGGGAACGTGCCCATCAGGTGATCCCGAATCAGGTGCGTAAAATCCTTTGACGCAAAGTCAAATTTACACGGGCTGTGGAAGTTCTCCAGATTCACCCGATAGCCCAAGTATGCCGCGTACAGGATGTCCGCAATCACCTCTCTCCGGCACGCCGAGAGATACGCATCCAGACTGGGCGCGGCGGCCTCACCCAGCTGGGCGCGGAGGGCCGAGACAGCCGCATGATACTTCTTTTCCGTGTCGGGAAACTCAGAATCATGTTCTCTGAGCAGACCGGCAAGGTCATGGAGGATAGAAGGACCCGTAAACCGGTCCATGATTTCGTCCAATGTTTTCATTGTCATCTTCCTTTTTATGCGAAATCAACCGTGGCCACAGTCGGCAGAACCAATTTACTGGAAATGAGTCCTTGCAAAATTGGTATGGCTGATAACTATTGTCAGAAAAAGGCATGTACAGCGTTGATAATCCGCGATCGTTCTTTCTCAGGCAGCTTCATGATTTCTGCGACAAATTCATTTGACACCCCTTCGGCGGAATGCTTGACAACATCTTGCAGCAATGTATCCGCCGACACTTCCAGAGCATTTGCGATATTTACAAAAGTATCCAATTTAGGAGGCTTTACGCCGCGTTCAATGACGCTGATGTGATTGGTGCTCAAATCAACGATCTCGGCAAGTTCGCCCTGCGTCATATGTTTTCTCTCTCGTGCAGTTCTGATTCTACTCCCGATTGCACCCAGATCCACATAAAAGCCTCCTTTCAGAACGAGTTATTGACCTAGTGCAATTATAGCCAGTGTAGAACCAAGAATACAGAAGCCAAAAGAACGAGCAATCATTCCAATAGCATCATTTTTCAGAGCATCGTGCATGCCCAAAAGAATTTTCCTCGTTACTAGCCAGGGACAAAGAAATGCCGGAGAATTTTATGATGCGGATGAACAGCAGACTTGGCAGACCGATCAAGAGATATTTTTATAGCTTAAGAAAGACGAAAGACACAGACTGGAACATGGTTCCGCTTCTGTGTCTTTCGTCTGGAATTTGCGTTTGCAAAAAGATGCCACACCCCAAATTATGTCTGGATCATACATAAGTCCAAAGCGAAAAAATAATCTTAAGTGTAGCTCTTCAACACATAGGCCTGCAAGGCATAATGGAACACCCGCCTAAAAGAGAGCGGGCAGCTCATCCGAATCAAACAATTAGGGGAAGGGCCATCCAACACCATGATGCAGGCCGAGGGCTACTATGAGCTGTTTCTGCTGAACCTGCGTACCGTCCTTCGCCGAGGGGGAGCTGATGGCCCTCCAGTGGGATGATCTGGACTTCGATACTGGAGTAGTGGCGGTGAATAAACAGGTCCACGAGGTAAAAGGACAGCTCCGGCTAAGCGTCCGCAAATTGGTGCTGCCGCCGGGTGTGGTTGGGGTGCTGCAGGAATACCGGATTTATAATTCGGTCTCTCTTTTTCTCAGATAATTTCATCACTACTGCCGTAAATTCATTCAGCACACCTTTAGTGGAGTGCTTAACGACATCTTGTAATAGTGTATCCGGTGAGACTTCAAGGGCATTCGTTATACTCACAAAAGTATCCAGTTTGGGAGGCTTAACGCCACGTTCTATCACGCTGATGTGGTTGGTACTTACATCGACGATCTCAGCAAGCTCGCCTTGCGTCATCTGCCTTCTCTCCCGCGCGTTTTTTATCCTACTCCCAATAGCACGCAAATCCACATCAAAGCCTCCCTTCAGAGCGAGTTATCAGTCTACCATAATTATAGCCACTGTGAAAACAAAAATACAGAATCTAAGAGAACGGGTAGTGATTCTAAAAGAATTATTTTTAGGGCATATTGTGCCTAAGATGCTTTTCTCCATTACTCGCGGTGAATCAAAAGGCCATATACAGTTTTCCTGTTAATTAAAAATTATGCTCCATAGCCCTTTTGAGAAATATTTTTGTGCATAAAAAAACGGCACAGAGTGGAACCTCATTCCACTTCCGTGCCGTCTGCCTGTAACTAGTTTCTTGAATCAAAAAGAGCGTCAAAATTATCACTAATATTAATAATCGGGGCACCTTTGTACGGAAACTCTTTTTGGGCCATGCAGCAAAATAGGGAGTCGCTTAGTGAGAAGCTATTCTTTTGGCATAGCATCTAGCTTTCTTTTAAAATGTTTTTTATATTCCTTCATTTTATCTGGCATTATATATAAATATTTAATAATAAATCCAACAAATTCAATCATATTTTCAACGTCATACTGGTCTACCTCCAGTTTCTTATCGTGTGCAGCTGTATCTCCAAGTTGTTTTATCCATTCCAAGGCTTCCATTAAAGTATCAGGTAGCAGTTCCTTTTTCGCAGCTTCCTTGATTTTGTCGCTTAGTCCCCATTTGGTAGCACCATTATCTTTAAGTATTAATTCAAGTGTACGTCTAATCGACATTAGACAAGCATACTCATCAATACATTTTATTTTCAAGGCAGCATCATAAGACTTTTTAATTGCTCCAGGAACAGAAGCGCTGTCAATGGTATTCAACGGAAAAAGAATTCTATTTGTTTCATCACACCTCACTTGGTATCTGTCAAAGTATCCTATCATTGTTTCGTCACTATATATCTCCCGCAAAGTGACTTTATGACAAACCGGGCAAGCAAACAGTTCATACTTATAAAAAAAATCAAAATCCGAAAACTCTTCGTCGCGTGATCCCCAGGAGTATTCCCCTACTTTGGGCATAGGAGTCTCATTCCCACAGTGGAAACATTTTATTATTTCTTCTTCAGGTAAGTCGCAGCTACGCAAGTAAACTCCCTCCTGCACAGAAAATCATATTTATTCTATTATACAGTGAAGCTGCCCCAGATTAACCAGGAGTGGGTTTGACCTAAGCTGAAAAGGAAAAGGGTTAAAATTGGGGTTTACTTCTAAGTTTCAATTTCGCCCCCCTTCATACGGGAGACACTGACAAAAAACACCTGTAAGCTGCTACAGAAAAAAGACCCACAGAACGACTTACATTAACTTTTAATGTCTCATTCTTGCTAAGGGGAACAAGCATTGAATGACCTGGGTCGTGAGGCTTACAACGTAGAAAAACGGCGAATTCGGGTTAGTCCATGTTTGAATTCCGAATCCGACCTCTGCCCGGATTTTGCTTTTAAACCGCAGTAATTTACCGGCGGTGCTCATCATCGTGGCAGACGTTACATAGTGTAATCAGATTGTCTTCCGTGTTATCTCCACCATCTTTATGTTGCTGTTTGTGATGCAATTCCAGCATTTTTCGAGGATCATCAGGGCGAAGCATGTCTCTGGACCATCCACATTTCGTGCATCGGAAATGGTCCCGCGTCAGAACAGCGACTCTTACAGGATCGGGAATTTTTCTATCATGTACATAGGCTTGGCGATCTTCTTCAAGAACATATACACCAACAGGCAGATCATCGCGGCCGGTATTCTTCGTTACAATCGGCCAGCCTTCTTCTGTGCGCAATTCGCGAACCCTTCTAGCCCATTCTTTCGTATCCCCGGCCAAATAGCTCAGCTCTTCTCCGGTCACCTGTTTGCCCACATTTTTCCGCAAATACTCTATAATCTTTTCCTTAACAGCGGTCTTTTTCTTGCGAATCTCGTTCAGTACATTCCAACGGTAGGCAGCCTCCAAATCTTGAGTCGTTCTCATTAGGACATACTGATCCGGCTTGATACAGGAGGGGTCGATACCCATCGCTTTGAATGCCTTCGCATCGTCGGGATTCTGTGCCATTTGTTTGAATGTCATCCCGGAATAAATCCACCATCCAAATTGAACTCGCAATTCCCGGACTCGACGAGCCCATTCGTTAATTCCCGACACAACCATCAGCTCATCGCCGTCGATGACTATGCCGGGATATTGCTTCAGATAGGCAATAATACGATCCCGGGCAGAGGCGGCTTCGCTCTTAGGAATAAGGGAACTCCCCAAATCTCTTAAAGTATGAAATGCAGGAACTAAAGTCACTACTTTTTGTCGAAGATCATCCTTTTTCAGTTCTTCGGCAAAATTCGTTAAGAGGTCTACTAATGATTGACGAAGTTCTTCCGGTACATTTCTCGGCTGTGCGCGTCGCGGCATAACGTCACCTACTTACTATAAGTCTTTGTTTAATGTTGCGTAGTTACCGGATGGGCATTGAGATATTTTTTTGCTTTCAACACCGGCATAAAGAAAATCTTTTATCCTAGACAGTAATTGATCTTCATTTTTCTTTTTAATCTCGCACTGCCACACAACTAAAACACGCCAACCTTGGGCATGCAACAAATCTATATCTTTCTTGTCACGCGCAATGTTACTTTCAATTTTGCGGTTCCAGAAATCTACATTTGTCTGCGGCCTATGACCTCGGTTGCAGGAGTGTCCATGCCAAAAACACCCATGCACGAAAATCACGGCTTTATATTTAGGCAGTACAATATCCGGTTTTCCAGGTAAATCCTTTCGATTAAGTCGAAACCTAAAACCATTTTTATGAAGGAGACTGCGCAATTTGACTTCAGGAGCTGTGTTTTGCGGCTTAACATGTCGCATTATCTCCTGTCGCTTTGACGGACTAAAAACATCAGCCATTTTTTGTTTTCATCTCCAAAAGCTGCTCTATGCATTCCGCTACCTGTGCAGCAAGTAGCGGCGGAACAGCATTACCAATTTGCTTGGCAATTTCAATTTTACTGCCTTTAAACTTAAATGAATCCGGGAAAGATTGGATACGAGCCGCCTCCCGGTGCGTGATGGGCCGATGCTGAGAGGGGTGTAAATATCTTCCTTTTTCGGGCTTAAAAAACTCTGTCCGTATTGTCACAGACGGCTTATTCCACCACAGTCGTCCGAACAAATCGGTGCCGCCGGACTTTTTATTAATCCAGCATCTGGGAGTTAACTCCGGCGCAATTCGCTGCAAATCAAATCGATTCATCCCTTCTTCGGGAATGGCTTTATATCGTTTTAGACTAATCTCTGTGGGGGTGCGCCCAAAATGAAGATCCAACGGTGCGGCAACATCGTTTCTAATTTCCACTCCCTGCGGCGCGGGCAAATCACCAATAGCGTCCTGTACAGTCTCCCATGGCTTTGCATCCTTAGCGTAGCCCTCCGTTAAAAGGTCTTCTGCAGAAACCGCGTCGGGATTGTAATGGGTTTTCAACGGAGGAAATACAGTTGTAGGATCGGCAAATTTGCAACCGATAATGAATGCGCGATAGCGCATCTGCGGAACACCGTAATCGGCAGCACAGAGTTTTGCTTTAGCCAAGTGTGTAAATCCCATCTCAGCAGCACATTTCTCAATTTCTTGAAATTCTTCGGAGCTTAATAATTGGGGAACATTTTCCATCACAAAAATGTCTGCTTCAGAACGAGCAACCACTTCCATATAAGGACGCCAAAGGCTTCTTCGCACGTCTCCGGTTCGATTCCTATTTAACAGACTGAAACCCTGACAAGGAGGGCCTCCAATGACAACATCAGCTTTTGGAACTTCAATAGACGGATTTTTGAGAATTTCTATAATGTCGCCGACAACACAATGGTTTCCATAATTCTCATTATATGTATCGGCAGCATACGGATTAAAGTCATTGGCCCAGACAGGCTCAAAATGATGTCCAAACACATCTGAAAACCCTAACGACAACCCTCCGGCTCCGCAGAACAAGTCGATTAATTTGTATTTTTTATTATTTCCCATAATTCACCATATCCGAAAGAGCAGTCGAACCGCTTATATTGTGCCGGGTATCAATGCAATGACAATTCCGACGTATATCAACTTCAACCCAGCCGTCAATAATAACGCTGAAAAGCACATGAATACTGAAAAAATGGTGTGACATCTTTCGTGTCACACCATCATGGTCCGAGTGACAGGATTCGAACCTGCGGCATCCTGCTCCCAAAGCAGGCGCGCTACCAGCTGCGCTACACCCGGATATGAAGTTGTGAGATGGCCCGGGCGCATTCTCCCAAACCAACCGTGCCCCTCCCAGATATTCTTCTGCGCATATGAGTGAGCCCCTCTGCAGCCCGCCTAACAGCCGAACTTATGCTTAGAAGGGGCTCGGCGGACGGGAAAGAGCCCCTGTCCCCAGGAGCTTCGGCGTTTGGGCCTCATCCATTTGATACGGGGACATTATACTCTATTTTCCCGAACATTGCAAACAAAATTTTTACCGTTTGTATCCTCCATGCCGGACGCGGCATTCGGGCGGACCCGGAAGACTCCGGGTCCGCCCTTGCATGGGAAATTATTGATTTTCCAGGAAACGCATCAGGATGGTCGCAATCTGCGCCCGGGTTGCGGCTCCTCTGGGATTCAGCGTCGTGACCGT
>CALVMX010000046.1 GCA_944349415.1 uncultured Clostridia bacterium | reverse complement strand
CCGCCTTTCCCGTCCGGGATGCGCTGGCCGTTCTCGTCCAGGTCGTATGCCTTGCGGCACTTTGCGCCCCATGCGCCATTTTCTTTCAGGGGCCGGACGGTCAGCATGATATGAACATGGGGGTTGCCGGTTCCCTTATCGTGGATGGCGAAGTCGGCGCACATCCCTTTGTCCACAAAGTTGTCCTTCACATAGGCCCGGACAAGGGCAAGCTGCTGCTCCCTTGTCAGTTCGCGGGGCAGGGCCGCCTCCACCTCGCGGGCAAGCTGGCTGTCCCGCGCTTTCTCGATCTGCTCCACACTGTTCCAGAGAGTGGAACGGTCTGCAAACTCCGGCGGCGCATGGGTAGGCAACATGATTTCAGAATGGACAACGCCGGTTTTGTGGGTATAGTCATGGGTCAAGCCGTCCCATTCATTGGTGAGCTTGGTTCCGCTGCGGTAGGCGGCTGCGGCAACGGCAGACCGGCCCTTGCTGCGCTGGATGATACTGACGGTAGCATGGCAAAAATCCATAGGTGACGCCTCCTTTCGGGTGGGATAAATCAGGCCGCAGGGGACGGGACAGTCGCTTGCGGGAGTTCCGTAACCTGTGGCGCACAAGGGGTTTGGGGAGTGTAGCTCCCCATCGCGCTCGGAGAGCGCAACAGCCCTCTCATGGGGTCCCCGCGAAAACCCAGCGGAGCGGTTTTCGTGGGGAAAGGAGGAGCAAGGGAGCGGGCGCAGTTTTCGCCGCAAGGCGGAAACGGAGACAAGCGGACTTTGCGACGACGCGCGCACAGCACCGGCAACGGTGCATAAGTGCGCCCTTGCAAGCAAGGGACTTACAGCTTGTCCCCGGACTTCGGCAGTTCTGCGGCCAGTTTTTCGGCTCCCGGCAGGCGGGAGAGGGCCACAAGGAACGTCTTGACTTCCTCGCCAGATAAGACGGGGGCCAGCGGGAAAACGCCCTCCAAAATGGCCCCGCGCTCGATCAGGCGGCGGGTGCGGGCCTTGCGTTCCTCGTTGCGCTGCTTGTTCTGCAAAATCTTCTGGCGGTTTTCAAGCTGCCGGATTTCTTTCAGGACTTTTTCGCGCTCATCCTTTTTCTGTTCCGCTTGGGCGGTGTTGTCTTGGTGCATATCGCGTCCTCCTTTGGCGGCTCCATCCAGCCGCGCTTGATGAAATATTTTCGTAGCTTGATAAGGGCGTTGCGAACCGTAACGGTGGCCGCTGATGTAGAGAAGCCCTCAGCCTCGGCAATCTCTTTGAACGGCTTGCCCTCCCAGAACCGGGCGTACAGGCAGCTTGCCTGCCGGGGCGTTAAGGTGGCAAGGGCCTCCCGGAGCCGTTCCAGCATCAGGGCGCGGGCGGCCTCCTGTTCCCGTTCCGTTTCTTCCTCCATCAAAATATCCTCCGGGGAGAGGGCCTGTTCCGGGGAATGGTTCTCTATACCGGGTGAAGCGTCCAGAGAATAACAGTGGTAATGCTGCTTGGCGCCATTGGCGTTCTCGGCGCGGCTTTCTTCCAGAATGGCCTCCGCCACCTCGTCCGGCACTTCTACAAAGGTGTCCTTTTTGACAATCGGGTAGTAATGCTTTTTCAGGTTGATGGTTTTCATAGGCTGCCTGTCCATTTCCGGCGCTCAAAATACCGGCGCAGGCTTTGGATGGCCCCCTGAATGGAGTGGCCGATCCGCGACGGGTGGACACCCTCCATCGCGGCAATGTCTTTGATTTTCATGCCCAGCACATAGCGTGCATGAAGGCGGCGGGTCTGCTTGGGCGTCAGGTGGGAGATGGCCTCATAGAGCCGCCGCATCATTTCTTCCTGCTCGGTCTGTTCCAGCACGA
Organism: uncultured Clostridia bacterium; assembly: GCA_944349415.1. GTDB lineage: Bacteria > Bacillota > Clostridia > Christensenellales > UBA1242 > Caccovivens. The sequence continues at coordinate 1,102 of CALVMX010000046.1, read as the reverse complement.
TTTCCTCCGCCGATGGCTGCGCCCAGCCGATGGCGTCATTCTCAATCCCGTTGCCGTAATCAAGGGAGTAGTGGGCCTTGTAGCGGTACATCTTGCGCTCCCTTGCGGCCTCGGCCCGCTTGAACAGCAGGAAGGTTTCAACGACTTCATCCGACACCTCCACAAAGGTGTCCTCCTTGCAAAAAGGGTAATACTGTTTCAGGTTGATGGTCTGCATAGGCGCGCCCTCACTCGATTGGGAGCGCGTCATAGTAGCGGCGCATATTCCGCAGGCCCCGCCGGATGGCAACGCTGACCTTGCTGCTGTGTACGCCCTCCCGCCGGGAGATTTCCGGCTGGTTGATACCGGCGATGTAATAAGCCACAATGCGGCGGCCCTGTGTGGGGGTGGCGCGGGCCAGCGCCTCCGGCAAAGCGGAAACAAGACGGAACCGGGCGGCCCGTTCCTCCTGTTCCATCACGATTTCCTCCGGCGATCTGCCATGTTCCAGCGCGTAGTTCTCCGTCCAGCTATATGCGTCCAGAGAGTAGTAGGCGCGGTGGTAGACCTTCCGGCGGTCATAATTGTACATCTCGCGCTCGGCCTGCCGCATGGCCTCCCAGACTTCATCGCTGACCTCCACAAACTCGTCATGCCGGTAGTGGGGATACATCCACCGCAGATTGATGATTTTCATAGGCTTACCTCCTGAAATGGGGAAAGGCGGGCAGCTTGTCCGCTGTCCGCCTCTCCGTGGGATAAGGGATAAATCCCTTTCACTTGGTAGCCCGAAAAGGGGTCATTCGTGGGGGTGGTTTTCAAAAAAATCTTTGAAAATTTTTCTGACCGCCACAATGGAGTCCCGGACGGAATACTTGGAGCAGCCGTAAAGGGCGGCGATCTCCGAAAAACTCAATCCGTCCAGCGCGTAGAGCAGGAACCGGCGGCGCTGGGCCTCAGTGCAAGTGTCCAGGACGGCCATGAGTTCATCCAGCGTTTCCCTGCGGCAAAGGTATTCCTCCGGTGTCTCGCCGTAAATGCCGATGCCCTCGGTGGCAACTATGTATTCGTCAAACTCCCGGCCATCCCAATGCCGCCGCTGTTCATGGGACAGGTTCTCGG
>CALVMX010000045.1 GCA_944349415.1 uncultured Clostridia bacterium | reverse complement strand
CACTCTCCGCCACTATGTACCCAACTGAACACCTTAGTTTAGTTGGGTATTTTTATTATTTATTATAATATTTGGCGTTTTTATATCCGATCAAGATATTTTTTATTGATATTTAATAAGGTAGAGGCAACAAATGTATAATTTTTTCATAATAAAACACAATTCCGAAACTATTTTTTAATAAGAAAAATACGCAACCTAGTGTTTTTATAGGGTGCGTACAGTTCTCTAATGGCGGGAAGACCAGCAACCAATCCTAACACAAAAATATATATTGGGATTGGATGGATTAGATTAATTATAGGATTAGAAAGGTAAATCATCAGCATCATTAATCATTTTCTCTTCTGCATATATATTTTTAATTCTTTCAAGCAAATGATCATAAGTCAAAATAGTGATTTGATTTAAAGAAGCATTTAATATTCTATATGCCTTTCTTTGTTCATTATTCCATGATTTTGAACGTCCAAAAACCAACAAGCATCTTGGTTTTATCACTTTTTTATTTTTTACTCTTTCTGAAAATTCAATAGAATTGGATTGTCTTTCGATTTCAAAAATATAATTCTGGCATTGGATAATAGCTTTTGTAAGTTCAGAAGTTGGAACATAATTACCATGATCCAAGGTATCGCACCATAGTTTGTCAATTCCTGGTTTTTTGATTTCTACAATATCAACAAAACCATCAAAAGCCTCCATTAAGTAATCTGCAATATTATCAACATTAATATGTCTCTCATCTATTATTTGCAAATATTCAGAACCTAAAACCCATTTATTTTTTGAAAACCAATCTTGCCAAAACGATTCTGGTTGATCTAAAAGTAAATTAGACTCGAACTCTTTAATTGCTTCCTTGCGTTTAATTGTGTTTATTGCTGTTTGAAGATTATCAGTCAATATACCACTTTCAATCAAGTCTATAGCTTGTTTTTCATCTGGAATGTTTAATTTTTGAATTTGTTTTAGAATAGGCAATATCCCATTTTGTTGTATCTCCAAATATGTGCCTTCTCCTAGTTTTAAAGGACCATAGTTGTTTTCTAGATATTCAATCAGCTTGCAAAATTCTTCATTGTCTAGAGTCAACTCGCTTTTAGGTTCTGTGATTTCAGGCATTTTTTGAAATCTTTTGTATCTCCCTATTTTTAGTGTAAAATCTTGTATTCCAGGTGTTTTGTGAACAACTTTACCTAGTATTGCTTCAGAAAAGGCTCTAGGTCCAGATTTTAGTGTTACAGGTTCAACATATTCAGTATTCCCATTTTTTGATTTACTTACTTCTCGCATTATATTCTCCTTGCAGTTTAGTATAACATATTTTATTTTATTTTTAAAGCCTTATATAAAAAAAGAAGTCTTTTTTCTCAACTTCTTCTCGTTTGTTTTATTGATTGTTTTGCAAATGAGTATAAACTGCATTTGCGTAAGTTTAGAAAAGTCACCGTTTGTTACGCAAAGATTTTTAAATCATGAGCAAGAAGAAAAGATATTTTATATTTATTATAAAATAAAATGAATTTACTAATTTTAAGATTTTTTAATTAGAGCATAATCATTAATTAAAAAAATATAAGGGCACCAAAGAATATTTGGTATCTTAAAAGATCAATTTAATGAATAAATAGATTTTAACAAAAGCTTTAAATCAATGTAGCAATTCACTTTTGTAGTGTACCCCTTCTTATATTTCTTTGCCTTTTTGAGTGTCTTTTGTAGCATAGTTTTCGTAGGAGTAAACGGAAGCAAATATTGCTTAAACAATTCAAAAACATAATTAATATATTTAAGAAGACTAGGTTTTTGACCTGGTCTTTTTTTGTTGCAATCAAGAAAATTTCAATACAATATTTTCTTCTCTTTCGTTGACTCCTACTAAAAAATTAAAAGTAAATAAGCTCCTTACCAAACTATGCTACTTCGCCACTTTCGCCAAAAGGCAAATAAACATAAGGAGGTTAATAGTATGAAAAAAGAAAATGAAAAGTATTCACTAAGTAAAATGTACCTTAAAGAGTTTTCGCTAATTAATAGTGAATACGACATCACTTTCAATATCGTGGATATTGACATTGATAAAATGACTATTACTGTTGCTATTACTAATCTAGGCAAGATCAGTGTCAATAAATACGATTTGAAAAAAGATAAAAACGAGAATCTTTTCTTTGAGTATGGTCATCTACTCGAAAAAATCAATATTGATGACTTTGAAGCAATTAATGATTAAAAGGAGTTTAAAATGAAATTAACATTACAAAACATTAAAAGCATTAAGCAAAAGACCACAAGCTTATTAACTAAACGAGTTTGCAATTATGTTATTGAAAATTGGACTAGCTATGATAACAAAAAAACAATATTTACTGATGTACTTAACTATGGTTGTCAATCTGGAATAGTAAGTGATCTTATTTATTATTCAGACACTGTAAAATTCTACAATAAATATAAAGATGAAATAAACGAATTACTTTATTGCATAAGTGCAGATTGTGGAATCTTCGATTTATCTCTATTATTTGGAGATAAATGGGACAAAGAAGATCCATTAGCAAACGAAACTACTAATCAAAATTTACTTGCTTGGTTTGGATTTGAAGAAACATTAAGAAATATTGGAATGCAATTTGAAGAATTACAAGATTGTATATAAGGAGATTAACATATGGAAAATTTAAGATTAGAACAAAAACAAGAAGCTATAGAGCGTATGAAAATGTTAGATATTTACGCACAAGCAATTAAAGAATTTGAAAAAGAAGATGTCATTAATGTTAGCGAACATGGTGGCATTTTATTTTGGCTTGATGATGAACAGCAAGCAATGGTTAAAAGTTTTGAAGAAAAATACAATGCTACTGTCTATCATGTAATACATAATTATACTGAATTTGGTG
>CALVMX010000044.1 GCA_944349415.1 uncultured Clostridia bacterium | reverse complement strand
CATATTATGATAATGCAGGTGGCTATTGGTATATAGAATACGGCAAGATGCCACAGACAAGGCTTGATTCAAGTGTTCAAGAAGATTTAATCATAATAAATGCACTTAACGGCGACAGTGTTTTGGATGATACTGACGGTGTGACCACTTCTTCAAACGTATACTACTTTGCAGGGAATATGTTATCAGCAAAAATATATGACGGTGAGGAGTATTGCTATTTCTACGGTAATTGGTATAGAGTCGAACCAGTTCGCTGGGTGCTTGACACGGATATTTCATCGTCGCAGTCGGGATATATTTCCACGGACACTCTCGCTGTTATGGAAAGTGTGGTATATGTTGGCAAATATTCGGAAACCTCTTTAGGTGTCGGACAAGGTTATGATGCAACCTCTAATTTTACTGTTGTGACAGATTATCTCAACAATTTCAATGTGGAAGAAAGAGATTATTTGGTAGAATTTTCGGCAGATGTTCCAAGTTTTGACAGTAGCAATATAATTTCCACAACGACAGCAACGAATTCTATTTTCCTCGCATCTGAAGAAGAGATTCAAAACACTATGAGCACATATTCGACAGAATTTTCCGATTTGGTTCAAGATTATCTAAATGTCTATGGCGACGGAAATTACTACTTCGTGCGTGATTTGGGCTCCAACTTAAACAGTGTTACATGTTACACTCAAGGTGGCGGAGAAATTAACCAAAAACCAACCTGCACACTTGGTATGAGACTGACTATTCAAGTTACAGAATTTGTTTGCTTATGATAAAAATTTAAAAACTTTAAAAAATTAAAACAGTTGTAGCTTTTTCTAAGAAACAAATAAATTAACAACAAAATAAAAAACAACCTTGGCTTTAAGGTTGTTTTTTTGTGCAAAACATATTCAAATATACAAAAATAAATTAAAACGAGTGTTTATCCGTTTTTCTTTGCAGTTTTAATACATTTTGTGCAAGCCTTCACTTTCTTTCCATTAATTTCAGTTACTTGAAGGTTGGCATTATATTTTCTTGGAGCTCTATTGTTAGCATGGCTAACTGTATAGCCGTCCATTTTACCTTTTCCGCATATTTCACAAACTCTGCTCATTTCCGTCTCCTTTTAGTAAATTTTGTCATTACGGGCTATATAATATCACACTCCGTCAAAAAAATCAACTATTTTTGCACAACTTGTTCATATATTTTTCTTTTTTGAAGTATTTATATATTATAATCCCCCTTAAATTTATTTAATTTTTTGCAAAATTTTTTGTTTTTTTAGTTATTTTACTTGCGTTAAAACGTGTTTTATTGTATTATATTATTGCAAATACTTTTATCGGAGGAGTTTTTTGACTGTAGATACCAACAACTATTATGGCAATATCTCTATCAGCGACAATGCAATTCGCACTGTTGCTGGTTTTGCTGCGCTTGACTGCTATGGTGTTGTTGAACTCGTGTCGAAAAGCATAAAAGAAAGTGCACGCGAAATTTTCAAAAAAGAGTCCTATTCCAAAGGGGTCTCTGTAAATCATATTGACAACCGAATCTTTATTGATATTCACTGTATCTTGAAATACGGTGTTTCTATCTCTGCGGTTGCTGAATCTTTAAAAAAATCAGTTAAGTATTCCGTCGAAAACTTCACTGGTATGATAGTTGATACCGTGAACGTTCATGTCGTCGGTGTTAGGGTTTAGGAGTTTTTCACTATGCAAAAATCGATTAACGGCGCCACCTTTCGTAAGATGATTCTTGCGGGAGTTAGCCTTTTAGAACAAAACAAAGAATATATTGACTCTTTAAATGTTTTTCCTGTTCCAGACGGTGACACGGGAACTAATATGTTCCTCACTATGAAAAGTGCTGTGACAGAAATTAATAAATGTATGAACAATGACCTTGCTTCTCTTTCTGAAGCATTCTCTAAAGGTGCTCTTCGTGGTGCAAGAGGAAACAGTGGGGTTATTACTTCTCAAATTTTTAAGGGTTTTTGTTCTGTTACTGGAACTTGTAAAGAAATTTCCACTAAAGATTTTGCTAAGGCTATGCATGAGGGGGCTACCATTGCCTATAAAGCGGTTACAAAGCCTAAAGAGGGGACAATTTTAACCGTTATTCGTGTTATGGCAGAAAATGCGGTCAATTTGGCAAAAAAACATGACGACTTTGAAGTTTTTCTTAAAAAAGTTCTTGATACCGGCGAAGAAATTTTGAAACAGACTCCTGAAATGCTTCCTGTTCTTAAAAAAGCAGGCGTTGTTGACTCTGGCGGTCGTGGTATTCTTGTCATTTTCACAGGATTTTATCGTTTCCTTATGGGCGAAGAAGATTTGGAATATACTTTTGAGGACGAAAAACAACCTCAAACTCTTGATGACGTTATCGCTGACATCAATAATCTTGGCGATATTGAATTCGGCTATTGCACTGAATATATGATTATTCATATGCACAAGAAAACAACTGAGGCAGACATCGACAAACTCCGTGAAAGACTTATGGAAATTGGCGATTCTGTGATTTGTATTGGCGATTTGTCCCTTGTCAAAGTGCATGTTCATACAAACGAACCAAACAAGGCACTCGGATATGCCTTAGAACTCGGCGAACTTTTCAACTTGAAAATTGAAAATATGCGTGAACAAAACCGTGAACTTAAGAAAAAGGCTCAAGCAGTGGAAGAAAGCAAAGAAATGGGTATGATTTCTGTCGCTCCAGGAGACGGTCTTGCTAACATCTTTAAAGAACTTACTGTTGACGAAATCATTGTCGGTGGTCAAACTATGAATCCAAGTGCGGAAGATATCGCTACCGCTGCTGACAAAGTGCCAGCTAGAACTGTTTTTGTTTTTCCAAATAACAAAAATATCGTCCTTGCAGCAGAGCAAGCTAACGATGTAACAAATAAGAATTTGGTTATAATTCCTACAAGAAGTGTGC
>CALVMX010000043.1 GCA_944349415.1 uncultured Clostridia bacterium | reverse complement strand
GACTCAACGACCTTGTTTATAACGATTTCTATATTGGCGAAAATTCTTCAGTCACTATTGTGGCTGGTTGTGGCATTCATAATAACACAAGTGAAAATTCTGTTCACAATGGCATTCACTCTTTCCATTTAGCGAAAAATTCTTATGCAAAATATGTGGAAAGACATATTGGTATGGGAAATGGGACAGGTGGAAAAATTTTAAATCCTGTAACCAAAATATATCAAAAAGAAAATTCTCATCTTGACATTGAAACATTGCAAATTGGTGGGGTGACTTCTTCTGTTAGAAAAACTTTTGCACATTTAGGTGAAAATGCCAAACTTGAAATTCAAGAAAACATTTTAACCACAGACGAACAGACTGCAACCACACTTTTCAAAGTCAATTTGAAAGGCAAAAAATCAAGCGTGGAAGTTGTCAGTCATAGTGTGGCAAGGGGAAAATCTTATCAAGAATTTAAATCCAATCTTATTGGCGAAAATGAGTGTTTTGGTCACGTGGAATGCGATGGAATATTACTTGATAATGCTCGCATTGTTTCTGTTCCAATGATAGACGCTTTAGACAATAATTCGTCTTTAGTTCACGAAGCAGCGATTGGTAAAATTGCAGGAGATGAGCTTATTAAACTTATGACGCTTGGACTTAATCAAGAAGAAGCAGAGAACACCATTATCAAAGGTTTTTTAATGGGTTAACGAGTGATTTAGTTATAATTTAATAATTATTTATAAATTGGGACATATCGAAATTGATATGTCTTTTTTGTAACAATATAAAATCTATAATTGCCCTTAAGACGAAAAACACATAAGAGTAATTATTTGTTTAACCTAACTAATTTAAAATTTTTCTATATATTTTCATAAATTATTTTGTGGACAATTTTCTGTTGTGTTAAAATGTTTATAGGAGTTTTTATGGCTAAAAAAAGTAAAGTTGAAAAAGCGATTGATAAACAAAAGAAAAGTCATCCTGTGGCTTTTTTACTTGTTGTTATTTTTCTTGTTATTGGAGCACTGGGTGGCTATTTCACTTTAAGATACATAACAAAAGATGATGTTTTTGAAGTTTTGGGCGAGCAGGCCATCACTTTAAATGTCGGAGAAGAATTTGTCGATGAAGGTGTCAATATTGTAGCCTTTGGTAAGGATATTTCCGATAATGTTAAAGTTGAGAATAACATTAATAACACGGTGGCTGGGCGTTATTATGTAAAATATACTGTTGACAACTTCAGGTATAATGGTGTTGTGAAATATCGCTATGTTATCTATGTTGATGAAGAAAGTGAAAATGGTGATACGGAAATTTTAAATTTTTAGTTTTTGGAAGGGCGAGAAAGTGGCAAAGTGTCACTTTGCCGAAAACGTAGTTTTCGCAAATTTTTAACTCGTTAAAAATTTGACTTTCTCGCCGAACATTCACACGATTTAACTCAAATAAAACTCAATAGGAGAAAAAGAAAGTATGGCAAAAGCAAAAAGCACAAAAAGTGTGAAAATAACTACATCAATTTTATGTATACTTGCAATAATAATCGGCTTTTTAGCAGGTGGTTTTGTTTATCTATATATAAATCAGGAAAAAAGTGATGTTTTTGTTAGTGGTGATTTATCTATTCATTTTTATGGTTTAGGCAACCATTATTCTGGTGATAGTATTTTTATTCAATGTGGAGATAACGATATTTTAATTGATGCAGGCTCTCGCAAGTCATCTGCTGAAGCCATTGAAAACTATGTTGACCAATATGTTGAAGATGGTGTGCTTGAATATGTTATTGTGACACATAGCGACCGAGACCACATAGCTGGTTTTGTTGGAACGAGTTCTGTTGATGGAATTTTTGAACATTATGAAGTGGAGACAATTATTGAATTTCCAAAAACAAACAAAACTGTAGAAGATAGTCAAATTTTAGGTGATTACTATGATGCTCGCGATGCAGAAGTTGAAAGCGGAGCAAAGTGTTATACTGCACTAGAGTGTTATAATAATGAAAATGGGGCACAAAGAGTGTATGAACTTGCTCAAGGCGTTGAAATGGAAATTTTATATAATTATTACTATGACCATAATGCAAGTAAGGAAAATGATTATTCTGTTTGTGTTATGTTTAATCAAGGTGATAATCACTATCTTTTTACAGGAGATTTGGAAGAAGAAGGTGAAAAACATCTTGTTGAATATTATGAAAGCATTGGTGAACCATTACCAGAGTGCGTTTTATTTAAAGCAGGGCATCATGGTTCACCAACTTCATCAAGCCAAATATTGATGGAAACAATAAAACCTGAATATATTGTTGTTTGCACATGTGCTGGAACAAGCGAGTTTTCAGACACACCAGCAAATCAGTTTCCATCTCAAGAATTTATTAACAACATTGCTCCATACACTGACAAAGTCTATATTCCAACGATGGTAGATTATTATGTAGAAAACGGTGAGACAAAAGAAACTTATCAAGATATGAATGGAAGTATTGTCTTTACTTGTTCAAATGGGCAAATAGATATTGAATGCAGTAATAATAATTTAATTTTAAAAGATACTGAATGGTTTAAGGAGAACAGGACTTGTCCAAGTGTTTGGTTGTAATTTAAATTAAATGAAACTAATATATAATAAAAAGGCATAACATTTTATGTCTTTTTTAATGGTATTTAAGACACACAAGGGGTAGTGTTAAAGATAAAATTAGGTAAAAGGGCGAAAAACGCAAAAAAAGTTGCAAAAAGTTAAAAAATTTTTGAAAAAGTGTTGACAAAAGGTAGGCGAATAGTGTAGAATATCAATGTTGACACTGCGAAGGGGTTTTCCTGGGGTCCACGAAAATGTTTACATTTTTGGGGAAAAGGAGACAACAAGCGAAAAAGCGATACTTTTTGACTTTAAGTCAAAAATGAGCAAAAGTGCAGTTGTCGACGCGATCTATGACAATTAAATAGTTGAACTTAAACAACTTTTACGTAAGTAAAATAAAGTCAATGTAAGTTATCGAGCAAGGATTAAATAATAAGCATTAGTGTAAATGCAGGTGCTGTTAGCACCATAAATATAAATTACTTGGAACCATACAAACCCAATATATAATTAAGTGTGGGGAAGAGTAAAAACAAAAAATGTTTCATTTTTTGTTTTCAACATTAGAGTTTGATCCTAGCTCAGGACGAACGCTGGCGGCGTGCTTAAAACATGCAAGTCGAACGAATAAATTGT
>CALVMX010000042.1 GCA_944349415.1 uncultured Clostridia bacterium | reverse complement strand
TTGGCGGAAACCATTTCACCTCAACTGAACACCTGAAATTTTTTATTTTACTATATACATAGTATATAGTAAATTTTTATAAAATTGTTATCAACATATAAATTTTTGTAACCCAAACTTTTTTATGCTATAATATTTCAAAGGAGAATACATGAAAATATTTACATCTTGTACAAAATGCTTAAGAGAGCATAATGATATAATTTCAAGAGGTACTGGAAATTTAGTTGAAGAAGGTTGGATTGAATATGAATGCGAACATCATCATAAAAGTTTTATAGAAGTTCAAGAGTTCAAATTTGAAATTCTGTTTTATGAAGCATTGAAGCATTACGTCCAAAAAGAATATGAAGCATCAGTCTTTCTTTTTGCAAATTCTTTAGAAAAATTTTACGAATTCTTTATCAAAATGTATGTAAGAAAGTTAACATCAGAAGATAAATTTATAGATGAAACACTAATGAAAACTATTAATAGAGCTGAAAATCAACTTGGGGCTTTTCGTGTATTATATTTTATAATATTTAAAAAGAATTCTCCAAAATTACCTAATGCGTTAGTAGAGTTTAGGAATAATGTGATACACAATGGAAAGATTGTATCTGAAGAAGAATGTTTTAAATATGGTGAAGCAGTATTCTCATTAATTCGTAGCACCATATTAGAAATTAATTTACAAGATAAAGACATTATAACAAATGAAATTTTCAAAAGAAACGAATTAGTATATACATTGGCTAAACAAAAAGGTATATGTTTGGATGGAGTAATGACAAACTATATAAGTTTTACTAGTCATGATTTAACTGATACAACATTTTCCTCTTTAATTCAATCGGTTAGGGAAATGGAAAAATCTTTTTTACCAGAGGCAATACAATTACAAAACATAGCAATACTAGCTCATAAAAAGATGGAAAAAGAAGTTTTAAGATTATTGAATATATATTTAAGAACAGATGAAGCAAAGGAAAAGTTTCATATAGATTTTAATCAAAAGCAATTTGATATAAAGATAATTAGATATCATTATAAAAAGCCAATGCATTACTTCTATATAGAAATAAGTTTTGATGATACTAAAATACATGCCACCGTTGAATTCTTCAATTCAAATATTTCAATAAAAAAAATTGATGAAATTCTATAAGAAAATTTATATTAAACAATTTATATCTAAATTTACTTTCTTTTGCTCATTGCCAACTATTATTTCTTGCTTTTCGGAGTGAACAGTTAGTGTGGTGGAAGTTTCTTCCTGTGGTCTTCTATTGTATTTAAAGAAGATTTCCACTTTGTCGTTATAAAGTTTAATCTCTTTTACAAGCAAGTCAATCATCTGCTTTGGACTTTTTGTTATAGCAGTTTTCATATATTTAAAAACATCTTCTCTGGCAAGTTTCATTCTTTCTTTTGTGTTTTCAAGAGCAATTTGTTCTGCTATTTCTTTCTTTTTAATTTCCAATTCTTCAAGGTGTTCTTTTGTTGATGCAGTGATAATACCTTTGTCTATTGCTGACAGCACATTTGAAATTGAAGTGTCAATCTTTTGTTTTTCTTTATAAAGTAGAGCAAGAGTGGAGTCGTTTTCTATTCTTTCTTCATTTATTTTTATCACTTTATCTGCAATATCTTTTATAAGTTCGTTTGAGCCAAGTGCAGTTAGAATTGTTTTAACAACTATATCTTCAATCATTTCTTTTCTTACAGGACGGAGTGGGCAATTTTTGTTAGTCCTTTTTCCTGTGCATTTATAATATCTTTTAATTTTTCCACTTTTAGAAGTTCCAGCATCAGAGTTGACAATATGTCCACAATATCCACATTTCAACTTGTTTTTCAACAAATAGACAATATCTGGTTTATGTTTCCCATATTTATTGTTTTCGATTTTGTTTCTAACAGTTTCAAAAAGTTCATCAGGTATGATTTTAGGATAAATATTTGTAAACACCTCGCCATTAAATGTATATTTACCGTTGTATTTTTCGCTTCTTAAAAAGTTATAAAGGGTGTTTCTACCAAAGTTTTTCCCTCTATATAAAACACCTTTTTCTCTTAATTCCTTGAGAATATCTGTCACAAGTTTGCCAGAAGCGAAGTCGAGATATAAATTTTTCACTACTTGTGCTTCTTCTTTATTGATGACAACCTTTTTATTTTCTACTTTGTAGCCATATAAAATAGTGCCACCTGTAAAGTTGCCTTTATGTCTTGTTTCATTCATGCCACGCCTTACTTTTTGAGAAAGTTCTGCCGAATAATATTCAGCCATACCTTCAAGCAAGCTTTCTAAAATGATGCCTTCTGGTGTGTCTGGTATGTTCTCCATTGCTGACAAAAGTTTTACACCATTGTCTTTCAAAGTCTTTTTGTGCATTGCCATCTCGTATTTGTTTCTACTAAATCTGTCAAGTTTGTAAACTATCACATAGTCCCAAGCTTTTTTAGCACTATCTTTCAACATTCTTTGAAAATCTGTTCTTTTGTCATTTGTGCCAGTCATTGCTCTGTCTATATATGTGTCAACAATAGTTATGTCATTTCTTTTTGCATAATCTTGACAAACATGTAATTGACCTTCAATAGATTGTTCGGTTTGACTGTCACTTGAATATCTTGCGTAAATAACTGCTGTTTTCATTCTTCAACCTCCAAAATTTTGCTTTGATTGGAGAATAATATTTTGTTTGAAAAATTAGAATGAAAAGTCATAAACACGGCTTTTACTTTACTCGTAGTCTTTTTAAAATAAGTAAGAAAGTTAAAGATTAAACTTAATTTCAACTTAAACTTACTTAATCTTTTTCTAACTTGTTTTCTAAACATATATTTTCTCCTTTGTCATTTTTTTGACACCCACCAAAAATCAGGGAATGGTGCAGTTGACAAAGAAAAAGAAAAAAATATTGTCTTTTAAATTTTTCATTTTTATGGTTTAAGCAATAATTTTTTCCTTTGCCAACAAGGCATTCTCTGATATACTATCGTTCTCAAAAAAAAAGAGAAAGCCAACCTACTGACAAAGGAGAAATTTCTCTTGCAAGAAAAAACAAGTTAGTTCAAGTTTATTCATTTCAATAAATAAAAGTTTATGTGAAGTCTTTATAAAGTTTATGTAAAGTATTTGCAAACTACGGATAAAGTCTAACTTTGTTCATTCCTTTCTCCATTCAAACTCGCTATATTTGTGTTGTAAACAGCAAATGGAGGTTGAAATGAAAGAAATTATTTTAAAAGAAAATCAAAGTGAAAGAAAATGTTATATAGATGACTTACCTATTAAAGACTTAATACCAAAAGAGCAAATAGAAATCTTTATAACAGCACTTGCACGAGAAATTGAAGAAATCATAAGAACAAAAGAAAAAAGAAGGGCTTATTATGAGAAATCAAAAGTCCGTCCAGAAGTTCCTCCCTAAAAAATTGGGAAAAGTTGTTAAAAGGGGTTGACTTTTTAGAATATATGTTCTATAATCTTCCTATCGTGGACAAATGTCCGTGATAGACAAGGAATTTATAGTTATGAGAACAAAAAATTTAGATTTAATGGAACAAATTTTAAAGTTTATAGATAATTCCTATTCTATAAACGGAAGGTCACCGACTATCAGAGAAATTGCAGATGCTTTGCAAATTTCAAAGAGTTGTGTTGGCGATTACTTAAATGAAATGGAAAGGAAAAATCTTGTCAAAAACAATGGTGGTAGTCGTGGCATTATGACAATGAAAATGGCAAAAACTAACAATTCTGTAAGTAATTTGCCTGTTGTTGGTAGTATTGCTTGTGGAAGTCCACTGCTTGCAGAAGAAAACATCGAGTGTTATCTTCCTATTCCAAAAGAGTTTTTAGGAAATGGCGAATTCTTTATTCTTCAAGCAAATGGAGACAGTATGATAGATGCTGGCATAAACACTGGAGATTATGTCATAATTCGTAAACAAGAAACTGCCGAGCAAGGTCAAATCATTGTCGCTCTCATTGATAATGAAGCCACTTTAAAACGCTATTATATAGATAGGAAGAAAAGAAAAGTCAGGTTGCACCCTGAAAATAAGAATATGGAAGATATGTATTTCAATTCCATTGTTATTCAAGGGGTTGCAATAAAGGTCATAAAAGACATTCAATAATTTTGTTAATAATTGTGAGCCTGCCCCGTTTCACATTATTAAATATAACCAAAAGATTAAGCTTTGTTTTAGGAGTTCCCAACCTAATAAAAAGTAATGAGTTAAATTTAATAAGGGAAAAAGGAGAACGATTATTATGGAAAATCTGCCGAAAAAGCAAAAGAAGATTAAATGCCCAAGTTGTTCAAACTATATGAATTTAGATATTTGCAATAATGGTGCATATAAAGGCACTTGCAAAGTATGTAAAACAACTGTGTTTGAAAAAGAGCATTCGCAAAAAGAAACTTATATGAAAATCATTAAAAGATAAAAATCATTCGTCTATATTGCACAGTAAGGTCAAGTTGAAATAGCACTTATGTAAATCCTTTGCTCAATACGATATAGGCAAGGTTCGTGTCAAAGGTCGAAGTCCTCTACGAACAGTTAAAGTCCTATTTTT
>CALVMX010000041.1 GCA_944349415.1 uncultured Clostridia bacterium | reverse complement strand
TGGTTAGTGACTTTAATTACTTCTTCTTTTTCTTCCATTTCACCCCTCCAAAATCTTTATCCTCGTGATAGAACTGCATAAAGTAATCTTCCAAAGTGAATTTAATTTCTTTAAATTCTTTCACCTTAAAATCACTCAAGATTTCCACAATTTTGTTAATATTCTCATCACGACAAGCAATTTCGACTTTTAATTCTTTTTCGTTCTTGCTTTTTATTCCATAATGCACAATATGTTCCATTTCCAGTTTTGCTTTAGGCAAAGCTTTCAAGAATCTATCAAACTCGCTTTTATTTTCAAAATAAATCTCAAAACTTTTGTTTTCATTGTGTTTAATTACATTAGTTTCAAAAGTGGAAACTATTCTTCCATCCTTAATTATCGCAATTCTGTCGCAAGTAGCTTCAACTTCATTAAACATATGAGAGGACAAAAGAATGGTTTTTCCTCTTTTCTTTTCCTCTTTAATATAATCTATAAAGTTTTGTTGCATAACAGGATCAAGCCCACTCGTAGGCTCATCCAAAATAAGCACGTCAGGATCATTCATAAAGGCAGCGATAATGGCAAGTTTACGCTTGTCTCCCAGACTTATCAATTTTGTTTCAATTTTTGGATTTAACTTAAACAAGTCTAAAAGATAATCCAATTTTTCGGTGTTTTTGCAGTGTCTTAAATCTGCCATCATATTGATAAATTCCACGCCAGTGAGTCCTTCAGGCAAGGCAATTTCTCCAGGTAAGTAACCTACATTTGCCAAAATTTTGTAATAGTTATGAAAACTTTCCAGCCCAAAAACTTTTGTTTCTCCACTCTGAGGTCGAGAAAATCCCATAATGTGACGAATAGTGGTGGACTTTCCAGCACCATTAGGGCCTAAAAAGCCAAACACCTCTCCTTCTTTAACCGCAAAAGAAACATTGAACACTCCTCTCCCGTGCCCATAATCTTGTGTTAAATCGTTAACTTCAATAATATCCATTTCTTCACCTCAAATGGTTAAAATAGGGTTTTTCAAGTTTATTTATGCTTTAAACATAGGATGTGCGAATCTTATAAATATATTATAGAATAAATATTTTCAAAAAGCAAACAAATTTATTATTTTATTAAAATTATTAACCTATAGATTTCAAACATCTATAAAAATAATTTGATCCATTAATAAAAAATATGTTATTATATTAAAAACAGTAAATAAAAGGGATTAAAATTATGTCACTTAAAATTGTTAAAGATGCTGCAGGTATAATTTTTGCGCCTACAAAAGAACAAGTTGGCGACCCAACAGGTTGTATGTATCCTCGCGTTATCGAACTTAAACATTCAAATGAAAAAGCTCTGCTTGCAACTTTTGAAAATTATTCTAAAGAAGAACCGCCTTTTGCACCTATTTATAAAAGTATTGATGGTGGAATATCTTGGGAACTTTTCAGTAAAATTGAGGATACAAAAAATGGCTACGGAATGAGATTCCAGCCAGTTTTGATGGAACTTGACCAAGATATCGCCGATTTAAAGAAAGGGACTCTTTTGTTTGCAGGCAATTCTATTCCAAGCAATATGACCTCAACAGAGCTTTTATTTTTTATAAGCAAAGATCATGGAAAAACATGGGAATTTAGGTCATCTGTTGCAAAAGGCGGGGCTCCAGTCGAACAAAACTTTGAAAGTCTTGGGCCTATTTGGGAACCATTTATCTACTTGAATAAAAAAGGCGAAATTGTAATTATGTTTTCAGATGAACGTTTGCATAATCAAGAAAATTATAATCAAGTGCTTGTTTTAGTTAAATCATCGGACGGCGGTAAAACCTGGGGAAAAGAAAAACTTGTTGTTGCTTTGAAAGATAAAAAACTTCGTCCTGGTATGCCAATAGTCACTTCTATTGCTAACGGAAAATATTTCTTGTGCTATGAAATCGTCGGAACTCTTTGCAATGATATTTATTATAAAATATCTGAGGATGGAGAAAATTTTGGTGATCCTGCAGACTTCGGCACACGTGCTGAAACTGAGGACGGATTTTATCTCGGAAGCATGCCTTATTGCACATATGCTCAAAAAGGCGGAGAAAATGGCACTATAATTTTGCAAGCTAAACGAGACAGTGGAGAAATAGGTTTGAATTTAGGCAGTTTCCTCGTGAATTATAATAACGGCGAAGGAAAATGGGAAAGAATACCTCTTTTAATAGAATATGATAATAGGATATTACAAACTGGCTGGAGCAAAGGTATGGCTGTGTTTGATAATGGAAACAAACTTATTATGCTCTCTCCTGTTCAAACCAACTCTACACTTATGCATATAGCCTACGCCATAGCTAAACTAGAGGAAAAATAGATTAATATTAAATTTATGCTTAAAGGAATTATTATGGAAGAACAAAAGATTACTGAAACCTTTATTGTAGAAAAAATCAAAGATTTTTTAGTGAACAAAGAAAATGGTAACTGGCACGAAGAAAAATCAAAAGTTGCCAACCTTCACGAACATGGTGTCGACTTGATAATGACTGGCGGTTCAAAAATGGCGAAAGATTTTTAATTGAATGTAAGGGCAAATCTTATGCAAAATCAGCAAAAACAATAAATAAAGAAAACTGGCTTAATGCTTTAGGACAAATTATAACAAGAATGGAAACAAAAAGAATAATAAAAAGTGGTGCACAAAAAGGAAATATAAACCGAGCATATAAATACGGATTAGGGTTGTGCAAAGAGTCAGCACAAGTTGCGTTAAGAAGAATTCCTAAAGAAGTGGCAAAAGTCTTAAATTTGTATATATTTTCTTGTGATGATAATGGAACAATAGAGATGTTCACTCCATCACAGTTTATGAAATAAAAAATTTTGTTAATAAAATGAAAAAAATTTACTTTTTTTGAAAAAAGTATTGACTTTTGAAAAAGTTTGACATATAATTTAGACATAAAAAGGGAGTAGTTTCCACTGCCCAGGTGGTCACAAAGCGTCAATTCGAGAAAAATCTCCGCTTTGTGAAAGCAAATTAAATGCTTTAACAAGACTTTTTGAAGAAATTCAGAAAGTCTTGTTTTTTCTTTCTGAATTAAAAAAATTTTAAAATGGAGGGAAAAATTATGGGATTAAAATCAAAAGTTTGCTACGCACTTACAATAATTGGAGGTGTCCTAACATTTGCCGGTGCCGCTAGCGCAATAGCAACAGGTATTTCAGGAACAAGTTTAAGAGAAGATGCATTGGAATTACTCAAAACTGACCAAGCATACAGATTAACTGCAGAATTTAATCTAGAAGAAGAGAACTTTAGATTGGTAACAGAAAAGTATGAATCTGGCGAAATTAATCAAATGGAATATTTGGTTTCCAAAATGGAATTTGATAATGCTAAAAAAGAATATGAAGAAAATATAAATAATCTTGAATCTAGAGAGTATCTTCAAACCTTGATGGATTCAGAATCTGTACCAAAAAGTGAAGAATGTGTTAATGAATATGATAAATCAACAAAACTTTTACAAGCTATGGGCGGAAGTATTGGAGGTTCACTTGTAGGCCTTGCAACATTTTCTTTATCGGCTCTTGATTTATGTATTTTTAAGGAAAAATAAAAATTAAAATAAAACGTAAAACATGATTTTTTAAAAGTATTGAACTACTTAAAAAAATATGTTATAATATAAAATATATTAATAGATAAAGACAATTAGTTAAGGAGGATTTATGCTTGTTATAAAAGATTATGATCGTTTTTTAAATAAAAATTTTACTTTAGAGTTAAATCATTTTACTGATGAAACATTCTTAAGGCTACAACAGAGTAAGTCTATTGAAGATTTTTTCAAACAAGATTATACTGGTCTTAATACTAGATTTAAAAAATTATATAAAAATTTTTCATTTGACGAAAGAAAACGTGTAATAAATAATTATTGTCAATATATAGAAATTTCGCAACAAATATTAGAATATCTTGTTAATACAAATAAATTAGAGGAATTGTTAAAATTTACTGGATATACGAACATAATTGTAACTACAAATGAAAAAATTAAAAATATGGATAAGATGGTTGCAATTTTAAAAACGGATGCTTTGTTGAAAGAAAATGATAAAACTTTATATATAAAAGAAAGTTATCATAAGAACATTTTATATGAGGTTAAAGATATAATTTTTGCAAAAAAGACTTTGGATGACTGGGCAAACAAAATTAACAGTGCAAGAGTTGACGGAAAAGAACTTTCTCCTTTAGAAAAATTTTGTTTTGCATATATGATAGTTAAAAATAGAAAATATAAGGAAAGTGAAGAAAGAAGTTTAAGACAAATATCAAGAAATATAATACCAATATTAAATTCTGATTATTGTGTATGCGTTGGGTTTTGCGAATTACTAAATGAACTTTGCTCTCGTATTGGTATACAATGTACGGACAAATCAATAAGGGTAGGTATATTTCATGCCATAAATGTAATTCTTTTAAACGATGAAAAATATGGGATAAAAAATTCGCTATATTATTCTGATCCAACCTTTGATTGCACTACAAACGGAAACACATTTTTTTCATGCTTAGTAAAAGATTTAGAAGATGTTTTTGCGAGTTATGATGATACCAACTTATATAAAAATTTAGATAATAATGAATTACAATTATTTAATGGTGATAATGTTTTATTAAAAAAATCAATAGACAATACACAAAAAATCTCTGGAACAAACATAATTAAAGCTTTGACAGCAGTTTTTGAAAGTCAAGGAAAAACAACACATGATGTGGCTAATTATTTAGAACCTACATTTGAAGGAGTAAGAAATAATATAGAAACATATAAACATACTTGGGCATATCAAGTTTTGAAAGAACATGGGATAATCCAGACCTCAGATTCTAAACAATTATAAAAACTATTTTTGAAAATTAATAAAAAATGATGTTTTTTTCGCATTTTACATATGTTATAATACACTTTTTTAAAAAAGGGTATTGACATTCGAAAAGATTTATTATATAATTTAAATATAAAAAATGGAGGTAAAAATTATGGGATTAAAATCAAAAGTTTGCATTGGAACTCTTGTGGCTGGAGCAGCCTGTCTTGTAAGTGGATTAACAACAGGTTTTATTGGATTAGAATGCGAGGATAATGCTCGTGAGATGCTAAAATCTGATCATTTATATAGACTAACAACCGAATTAAATGAGGCGGAATCTAACTATAATATGGCAATAGAACAATATGTTTCTGGTGAAGTTGATGAGACAGAATATCAAATTTCAAAATTAGAGTATGAATATGCTAAAGAAGAATATGCGGAGGAATCTGCTAAACTTGAATCAGAAAGTTATGTTACAACCTTGATGAACACTGACTCAGTTCTAAAAAGTGAAGAATGCATTAATGAATATGAACAAGGAAAAAATCTTCGGATCGCTGCTCGTTCATGTCTTGCAGCCACTATTCCTTTTGGTGCAACGGGAATAATATTAGGAAAACTTTTATTAGAGAAAGATAATCTAAATTGAAATTAATATCTTGAAAATAATTGGTAAAAATTAAAAAATAAGAAAGTATTTTCTTATATAACCCCAAATTAGCTTCAGTAAAAAAATTTGATAAAAAAATCGCTAAATCTCACATAAAAACTGGGATTTAGCGATTTTAAATTTTGGAGCTGATGGCGGGAATCGGACCCGCGACCCCCACCTTACCAAGAATGAGCCCTATGAATAAAGTGTGTGAGCCCTATATCTAAAATATATAGATAAATAAGGGCAAATTTAACATTATAAAAATATTTGCTGTATTTTATTATTCTATTTTGACAGCAATTGACAGCAAATGTGGTATTTTTAAGCAATCTAGTTGATTTAGAACTGTCTAAAACGATATTGATTAATTGTCGACTTTTAAAAAGAAAAATTGATTTTGTCTTACGCACAATAAATTTTTGTAAAATACATACCAATTTTAATTAAAATATGTTATAATAATTTTAAGAAAAAAATGATTTTAAATAAAAAGGAATAGAAACTATGAAAAATTTAGATAGCATTGTCAATGACTACTTAAACAATCAATTACTAAATTTGGACAATCTTAACACAAAACTTGAAACCAAAATGATTGACAGGTTATTTGCTAAAAAGTTTAGGAAATATTCTATTGCCCCGCAAGTGAGAACTGATGTTGAAGCAAAGCTAAACAATATCATAGAAAAGAAATTACCTTTAAACTTTGTTCCGTCATTTGGTGGATATAAGCATTGGTGGGCACCGTCTTATCCAACCATTGACTGGGCAGAAATATTTAATATGAAATTTATGCTTGAATATTTGTCGCCTATTTGTGC
>CALVMX010000040.1 GCA_944349415.1 uncultured Clostridia bacterium | reverse complement strand
CACCTCCTTTTAAAGAGAGATGTCGATGAGGTATGTGAGAACATACCAACAGGGACTTGCAAGATAACTTTAGTTCAACTATTTAATTCATATGGAAAAGAGAGTAGATTTCCTACTCTCTTTTTTATTTGTTAATTTAAATAAGAAATTCACGCAATAAAAGCAAAAAGATAGGCATTGACATTTAAGAAGGAATATGTTATAATAACAAAGCTTTAAGGAGATAAAATGAAAATTATAAGTGCATTAGATATGGGCAATGATATGGAGTTATTAAAATTTAGTAATGGACATTTTGCTTATAGAAACAAAAAAAATAATGTTAAAACGGAATATTTAGTGAAAGCTGGCGATTTTATTGACGGTATTGCGATCGTAAGACCTTTGAGATTAAATCATGATGAATTTGTCGATGTTTATGGCAATATGGGAAACGTAGTTTACACAGATCCTATCACAAAAAATAAGGTTGCAGTGTATATACGAAATAACAAGTTAGGATATGAGCCATTTTTTATTTACAATATTGAAGATTATATTACTTTGTGTCCAACTCTTTATACCAAAATTATCAAGCCTTGGATAAAAGATTATGACACTTTAACTGATTTATATAACACCGCATGCAGAGTTATTGAGCCATATCGAGATTCGATAGATGTGGACACTCAAACTGAGATAAAAAAAATTGACAATTTTTACCAAAATTCATTAAAGAAAATCGAAAAAGAGCTTTAATTTAAAGTTACTAAAATTTAAATAAAATGGAATTTCCATTTTATTTTTTATTATTCGACATAATTAAAAAGAAATCAACAATTTATCTTTTTGTTATTACATCCATATATTATATAATTTCTCTTGTTTGGAGGGAGATTATGAGAAATGATATTTTAAAAAATTTTGCACTACGTGCTAAAAAGAAGTTGCTGGGAAAAGAAAAAGAAAAGGTAACTGCGAAATTTAAAACTATTACGGTTCAAGATGACGAGTTCAAGGAAAAGGTGGAATATTTGTTATCTAAAGATGAGGAGATATTTAATCCTATTCATTTTCTTATGGATGATAAAATTCTTAAGAACATGGATGAGGCGAGTCGAGAAAGATATTTGTTTTCCACAATAGACAAATATAACAGATTTAAAAATGAGATATTGGAAGAAAAAAGTTGTTGACACTTTTTTCTTTTTTTACATATTAAACTATATGGATAAATTAGATTTAGAAAATGGTGTTAAAATAGGCAAAAATGTTGAGATTATTGGGAATTGTAGGTTTGGCAAAAATGTTCAAATTCTTGGAAATTCTATAATTCAAGACAGCATAATTGAAGATAATACAAAAATTGTTAATTCAGTTATTGTGGAAAGTAGGGTGGGGGAAAATTGCTCAGTAGGACCTTTTGCTCATTTAAGGAAAGACACCAAACTCCATGACAACGTGAAAGTAGGAGCGTTTGTAGAGATAAAAAACAGTGAGGTCGGCGAAGGGAGTAAAATTCCTCATCATATTTATGTCGGAGATGCTATAATTGGCAAGCGAGTAAATGTTGGCTGTGGAGTGGTGTTTGCAAACTATGACGGAAAAGTAAAAAGGCAAAGTATAATTGGCGACGATGTTTTCATTGGTTGCAATGTTAATATTGTCGCTCCAGTGAAAATTGCCGATAAAACATATATATGCGCTGGAACAACTGTGACAAAAGATACAGAAGAGGGCGATTTTGTGATAGGCAGAGTAAGGCAGGAAAACAAAAAAAGATGAATTTATCAATATTCTGATTTAGTCAAGGACTATTTAAAAATGACAGACGAAGGAAATTATTATTTTGTTCGAGACTTAGGCTCAAATTTAAATAGCGTCACATGTTACACACAAGCTGGCGGAGAGGTTAACCAAACGCCAACCTCTTTTCTTGGTATGAGATTTACAATTAAAATTTCTGAATATGTTTGCCTATAAATAACGTTTGCATAAAAATTTCGAAAAATGTCGAAAAATGTTTTCCTATTGTTTTTTAATTGTGATATAATGCTCATTGAGGAAATATGAAAGCATTTATCAAAACTAGTTGGAGATATTTGATTTTTATTCCAATAATAGCTTTAGTTGTTATTGGAATTTTTCTTAATTTGCCTGAAAAGGAAAGAGATTTATTTTTGCTTGCTAGCGATGTAAAAGTAAATGTCGGAGAAAAAACTGAAATTCAATATGAAGTTAGCATCGAGGAGGCGAAGTGTAATTTTTCCATAGCAGACAAAACTATTGCTCTCGTAAATAACTCGGAAATTTTAGGAGTAAATTCTGGAGAAACAAAACTTGTCATCACTGCCTCTTTTAGAAATTCAATGGCAGTGCAAGAAGTAAATGTTATTGTCATTGAAAATGAAAATAATAAGGAAGAACAAGAGGAAGGAAACGAAAACAAAGAAGAAACTGAACCTTCAGAAGATATACCAGCGATAGAAACACCACAAGAAAACGAAAGTGATAAGGAAGAGGACTCGCAAATAAGTGATGATTTAATAAGTGATGATTTAATAAGTGATGACGAGGGTATAACTAATAAGCCTGAGGACACAACTAATAAACCTATTGATGATGACAAAACCGATATAGATCAGCCTACAGAAGACACAGGAAATAATGACGAAGAAAGTAATGTCGATGTGAATAATCCAATGGATGAGGAAGAATCAGATAATGTGGATGTAGATCTTCCAACAGAAATACCTAGCGAGCCAGAGGATGACAGTAAGACTGAAGATAGTGAAACAGATGGAGAGGAGAATTCTGACAGTGAGCTAGCTGATGACAGCGAATCGATAGTCGGCGAAACTGACTCTATCAAAATAAGTCACTTTTTTGAAGAAATAACAAGCCTGCAATTAAAAGAGGATGGATTTGAAATTGTGGAGATATATGCTGAAAGCGAACTAGAATTTATAGTTCCTAGTGGTGTGGAAATTGCACCTGTTGGCACTATTGAAAATTCATTTAAAATCACAGGGCTAGAGAAGGGCGAATATACTATTATAATCAAAGCAGGGGAATCATCAAAAGAATTTAAAATAATTGTAATATAATTATTGTTAGAATAAAAAAATAAGAAAAAATTATAAAAAAACATTAAAAATGTCAAAAAAATATATTTTTTTAGATAAAATAGCGAATTTTTGCTATTTTATTTTTTTATTCATATTTTATATTAATTAAAAATAAATTATTTTATGAAAATTAAATTAAAATCAAGTTATCCATGCCTAGTTAAAATAGGGAACAATTCTTATGATATCGATAAAAACGATTTGTTAGAAATTGAAAACGAAGAACAAATCTTTGTTTATCCTATATCATATAATCGCAAAAATATTCCATTTTACATTAATTTGAATACACTTAAAAATTGCGAAAGATATCTAGTTACTGATATTGATGATTACAAGTTGTTATTTTTAAACAAAGTGGACAGAATTTCAAATTTTGTGAAGGAGAAATTAACGTTTTCTGAAGATAATTGCGAAATAAAAATCTCAAATAATGTGGTTATTTTTGAAAACAAAAACAGTATTGTTCAATATGAATTAGAGGAAATGTTTTTAAACTATAGGGTTTTTAAAATAGAAGATTTCGCCTGCGTCGAACTGGATGCTAAAAGTGTTTTCGCCTTTAACATGAAAACAGGCAAATTGTTCCATTTTAAAGGTAATGAATTTGAGTTTGAAAAAGATTTATTAAAAATTAAAGATAATCTAAATGACTGCGAAGATAGGCGAAAAAGTTGTTTATATAAATTTTCGGGAGACAATATAGCTACTGAAAAATGCGAATTCGATTATAGTGACTTGCATTTTAAAGAAGAAATGACTCCTTACAGATTTTTAGAGGCGGTAAAGTGCAAGGATTATTCCTTTGCTAAAAATTTATTAGGTGGAAATTTAAAAAATGTGGAAGAAAAAGATTTTTACGAATTTCTTGGCAGCATAAAAGCGTTTTATCCTCTTTCTTTAAATGAGTTTATTATTGAAAATTCCTCTGAGAAAAAATTAATCCGCTTTGATGTTTCAAATGGATTAATATTTGATTTATCTGTTGATAATTTATAAAAAAATACTAAAAAATTCAAAAAAAATCGTTTTTTATATAATTTTTTCTTATTTTTTTGTTATTTTTTAACTTAATATTCCAATAAATTTTAAATGTTTGTCAAAGCGATATGAAAAGTTGTTGACCAAAATTTTAAGAAGCTTAAGTCCTAATTCGCTAGAAAATTTTATTGTTGGTAATTTGTTATAATCGTTTTGTGATAAAAGTTTTAAAATGTTGTATTCGCCTTTTCCTATTTCTTCGCTTTGAAATGGTCGGCAAGAAGTGCAGCACAGTTCGCCAACATTGTAATTAATATAAATATGGTCATGAAAAACATTTCCACAGCTTGTGCATTTTTGTGAATATAAACTTACACCATATAGACTAAAAACGTCAATTAAAAATTTTAATAGGCAGGAATATTGTGTTGCTTTATGAAAGGCTAAAATCTTCAATGCTTTTATTAAATTTAAAAAGATAGCAACTTTTTCTGAATCAAAAGAAAGGGCGTTGACTATTTCCAGCATAGCGTTTCCTTCGAAATACTTATCCACATCCTGCGCTAGTTCATCAAAGGGTTCAATAATATCAACAGAAGTTATAATTTTAGAGCCTTTTCCTTCTTCAATAATGAAATCACCAAAACAAAACGGCTCTTTGGCATATTTAAGCTTGGCCTTTTCGCCTCGAACACCTTTTAAGGTTGCCCAAATTTTACCTTCATCAATAGAAAAAAGAAGAATATTCTTATCCTTCTCTTTTGCATTTTGTCCTTTTAAAACTACTGCTTTTGTTTTCATTTATAAACTTCTTCCTCTTTCGTTTTCTCTTTTTATATTTCTTTCTTGCACCATTTCTTCTACTAAATAAGGGTTACCTTGAGATGCGACAAAAAAACGATAGGAAAGACGTTCATATTCATTTGCAAAGTTCTTTTTCATAACCCCTCCTTTTTTAGTATGTGCACTAAACTTAATTCTAGTAAAAAGAAAGTTTATATGATAATTGTAACTTATATAAATTGTTTTGTCAAAGAAAAAAGTAAGAAAATTTTAAAATTTTTCGATAAAATTCGCAAATTTTTTAAAAATTTTAACAAATTTATACCTTTTTATAATTTTTGATAGGTTAAGTCCAAAAAATAAAACCACTTAAAAGTGGCTTTATTTTCTTATTTAAATTTCTTTAACAACTATGTTTGCGTTTGAAATGGTTAAACTATCTGATCCTGTGTTGTATAATTCAAGTGTGGTATTAGATGTTACTGTTAAAACAATAGTTTTGGATACCGTTGCTTGATTTCCGACCGTTCCAGAAACTGTTGAAGTAGATCCTGTTATTGCCACACCATTAGCTCTTAAGCCTACGCTCATAGTCCCAGAAGCTGGAATTGTTCCGTTAACAAAATATGTTATTTCATATGTGCCAGGTGTTAAGTTTACAGCACCTGCTGTTGTTGTGCTAGCAGTAATTTTGCTTCCACGAGAAGAAGTTAAACTTACAGGAATGATATTTCCACTTGTCACAGCTCCGCCTAAATTGTTTTCAAAAAATCCATATGAAGTTGGAATAACCGGATTTATTACATCATTTGAAGTGTCGCAGCTTCCAAAAACCCAAATTGGGCGAGGAGAGTTTGGACAGCAGCCATTTCCGCATTTTGTAAAACAAGTCATAAATACTCCTTTTGACGATAATCGTCATTATCACTTTATTAAATTAATCAAAATTGTGTTAAAAATAATATTATTTATATGAAAGAAAAGTTGTAAATGTTAAAGAAAGCGTTAATAAAGACAATGTGGTAAAATTATATTAATGATGAAATTTATTTTAATTGTTTAAAAAATTTTGTGTAAATTGTTGACAAATAGACTAAAAGTGAGTATAATAAAAGAGCATTTATTGAAAAGTCTAAACATAAATCACAAATGTTTGGAGAGCTAAAAATTTAAACACATTTTCAATAAATTGTTGATGGCTTGTAGCTCAGTCGGTTAGAGCACCACCCTGATAAGAAAAAATTTGGGGGTTGGAGACAGTGGTTCGACTCCACTCATTCCGAGAAAAATTTAATATAGGATTGTAGCTCAGTCGGTTAGAGCACCACCCTGATAAGGCGTGAAGACAACGGTTCGACTCCGTTCATTCCAACTAAAAAATTAACGATGGCTTGTAGCTCAGTCGGTTAGAGCACCACCCTGATAAGAAAAAAATTGGGGTTTGGAGACAGTGGTTCGACTCCACTCATCCCGAGAAAAACTTAATATAGGATTGTAGCTCAGTCGGTTAGAGCACCACCCTGATAAGGTGGGGGTCGGTGGTTCGA
>CALVMX010000039.1 GCA_944349415.1 uncultured Clostridia bacterium | reverse complement strand
GCAGCAATAACAGCAGAGACCAAAGATGAAATCACCACTTGCACCATCGAATCCATATTCGCAGATATTAACGCAACAGCTATGGTAGTTCCTGCTGCACCACTCAAAATACTGCAAACGTCACCCATAATATCTGCAACAATGCTGGAAACTCTATCGGCATTTTTTACTAGCTTAATTGCCTCTTTTGCTCCTCTAACTTTTTTGGCTGCCATAGCTCTAAAAGGAGTCGTGTCACAAGCTGCCACCGCTACACCTATCATATCAGTAAGAATAGCGATAAACAAAAAGACGAGAACGACAACAATAGCAACAAAAATATTGGCATTAGACATCGCAATTTCGCTTAAAACACCAAAGAATAATGAAAGGAAAAAAGATATAAATAAAACAATAAGTGGCCACCTGAACCACAAATTAAATTTTGACTGTTTTTTCTTCTTTTTCTTTTTAACTTTTTCCATTCAAATCTCCTATTGAATATTATAGCATATAACAAAAAAATTTCAAAATACAATTCTAATTTGCAAAATTAAAGTAAACACTATAAAAATTGTTTTTTTATGCAAAAAAATAATTTTTTTTAGTAAAACCAATAATATTGTCTCAAGAGTTAATAAAAAAATATTATTGCCCAACAGTTAATTAAAAAACAAAAATTATTGTTCCACCAGTCAATAAAAAAACAAAAATTATTGTCCAACAGTTAATTAAAAAAATATAGAGCCTAAAAAGGCCCTATAAGAAGGTAACAAGATAAGTAAACCTTGTGTCATAGGTTCGGTCGGATTTCCCATTCCCGCACTCCGCGTCACCGCAAAGAGCAGTTTCCTTTTAAGCAGGACATAACACCGAATCGCCACTCAGAACACACTATAATCCTTATCCTGTCTGCCTCGACAACAGTCTAGAAGTTTTCCTTAACATTTTCTACTTTTTATTCTTCCGTTTTGCAAATATTGTTTCATAAGCAGGCGTAAACTCTCTTGGCCTAGAAAGAATTTGCGTTATTACTTAATCCCCAAATATCCACTCAGGATAGGCTACGCTGCACACGACTTTTACCGCAATGCAGGTTCTTTCTCAGAGAGTGATTTCTCACCCTGTTGAGTCTCCACGAAAATTGGGACGTGGGTTATATGCCGTTATAACTCGCCCAAAAATCTTAACTTCCAGCACAAACCCCAATTTGGGCAACCAAGGCAAGCACCAGAAACTTCACAGATATGCCCGTCGATGCCATTACTTCATCTTCCTAAAAGATAGCAAATGACTAGAATACTGCACCTTCTAAATATATTATAGCATTATTTCATAAAAAATGCAACACGATGAGTGCATCTTAGAACTTAGTGTATATTAAGTGAGGTTAAAAACATCCATAAATCAAATAAAATTTTGTATTTTTTGAATTTATTTTGAATAAATCTACGCCAAAAATATTTGACCTAACAAGTTAATTTGTGTTAATCTAATTAAGAAAAAGGAGTAACTTATGAATGCAATGTTTAATATTTCCTATGGTTTATACATATTGACATCAAAAGATGAAAAAATGAATGGTTGTGTCATAAATGCCTTATCGCAAGTCACCTCAACTCCAAACAGAATAATGATCGCCATAAACAAAAACAACTACACAACAGAGCAAATTTTAAAAACAAAAAAATTTAATGTTTCCATTTTAAACGAAGAAGCAAACTTTGAATTAATAAAAAGATTTGGCTTTTCAAGTGGTAAAGATACAAATAAATTTGAAGATTTTCAAAATTATGAAATTGCCGAAAATGAAATACCATATATAACACAAGGTGTAAACTCATATATATCTGCAACCGTCGTAGATGTTCGTGATTTAGGAACACATTATGAATTTTTAGCTGATGTCGATAAAGAAGAAGTTTTAAACAACATCCCTTCAATAACATATGCCTATTATCAGTCAAACATCAAACCTAAAATATCTTCATCACAACAAAAAAAGGTGGTTTACATTTGTTCCGTTTGCGGATATGTCTATGAAGGCGATCCTTTGCCAGAAGATTTTGTCTGCCCGTTATGTTGGCATGACGCAAGATATTTTGTCAAAAGTGAAATTTAAAAAATATTATTTTATGTATATGAAAATAAAAAGCACACAAATGTGTGCTTTTTTTGTGCCTAAAAAACAATTATAACATTATGAATGTTTCTTATTTACTAAAATCTACTTTAGGAGCATTTCTTTCTTCAACTTCTGTGATTTCAAAAAGATCACGTTTGCCAAACTTGAACCATTTAGCAATTATGTTTGAAGGAAAACTCTCACGTTTAATATTATAAGTTTTTACACAGCCATTATAATATTTTCTTGAAGTTGCAATTTCTTCTTCCAAAGATTTTAAAGAATTTTGAAGATCAATAAAGTTTTGGTCTGCCTTTAAATTTGGATAATTTTCAGAGACAGCAAACAACGATTTAAGAGTTCCCGAAAGCATATTTTCATATTTTGCTTTTTCCTCGATATTATTGGCAGACATACAAGAATATCTTGCTTGCATAACTCCTTCCAAAGTTTTTTCTTCATGCTTAGCATATCCTTTGACAGTTTCCACCAAATTAGGAATCAAGTCATAACGTTTTTTCATATAAACGTCCATAGTTGAATAACTTTCATCAACATTATTTTTAAGTTTAACAAAAGCGTTATAACCAGCCCAAATCCAAATTACCAAAATAATAGCCAAAAGCACGATGATGCCAACAATTACAAGCAACACAATAAGTCCTGGACTCATTTTTTACCTCCTTTATAAATTATATGGGATTTGTTTCCTATTCACATTATATCATATAAATATCAAAATTAAAAATGTTTAGAATAATTTTTTTTATAATTATATTTTTTATTTTTTCTAATCTTTAATACAATTTCTATAGTAGCCCAGATAAGAGCGATACCTAAAATAATTAAGAAAAGAATAAGAATTGTAAGTTGACTTTCTGACAGTCCAGCACCAATAGGAGTGAAAGATACAACAACATAAGTGTCGGCAGTAATATTTTCAAGACTTAAAATATTTTCATTAATTTCCACTTGAACGCCATTGACTAAAACGGATTCAATTTCATATCCCTCTTCAACTAATATTTCATAGGAACGACTTTCGCCATAATTTATCTGGTCAACACTGCTTGTTGACACTCCACCATATCCATAAGTTAAATAGATATTATAAGTTATTATACTTTCTATAATTTCGATGCTAAAATCTTGTAAAACATTCGTTAAAGTAAATGAATTGTTGGCATCCAAAACGAATTTTTGCCCGTTTACAAGCACTTGGTCAATTTTATAACCTTCACTTGGCGAAACAGTAATCGTAACATCTTGATTTCTGTCTACAGTAATGTCAGTTTCTATTAATTCATCATTAATATAAACTTCCACGTTTTCACTATGAATAAAATTAATAGAAAAATTAGGAATTTCAGATAATGTGCAAGATAAATTAACATTACTGTTCACAGTTGGAAGAGTGAAACTTGTTCCCTCTTGCACTTCTCCATTGACTTCAACTGAAACAATTTTATATCCAAGGTTAGACTCGACAGTCACTTCATAATCACTTATACCTTGATATAATATAAAGCCATCTTCTGCTAATTGACCGTCAATATAAACAGTGTAGTTGTCAGAATCAGTAACTAAATAATATTCAGTTGCAGTCGACTCTAAAATTACTATAGTAATAGAAATTTCATCAGTGATATTATTAAAATAATCTATTGAATAAATACTAAAAGTGTAAGTCCCTACAGGTAAATTACTAATAGTAAAAGGCACCGTCGTTACATAATTATCTTGAATTTCAGTTTCACTCGGAACAATAACATATGAACTGTATTCAATACCAGAACTATCAGTTAATTCATATATATTTCTATAAATAAATTTCCCGCAAACAACAACATCAAAATCTATATCTTGACCAACTTTTGAAATTAACCTAGTTGCTCCTGATGGAAAATAAATATCTAGATTTATAGAAACAATATTAACTGCATATTGAGAGTAAACCGAATCTAGCGAAGTCCCTGTGTAACACTCTAATGTTTGAACAGAAAAATCTTGCATTTCACCAAAAGAAGAAACAATACCACCCAAAGTAAGTTTATCTAAATTGAGGCAGTCAAAAGCTCCTTGCCCTATAACTCTTGCATAAGGAAGGAAAAGTTCTGTCAAATTTGAACAATACGCGAAGCTATAATTGCCAATATATTGCACAGCATTCGCCGTTATAGATTCTAAATTCACAGCATTGAAAAAGGCATGGTTTTCAATTTCGGTGCAAGTGTTTGGAAGTATAACATTTTGAACATTCGTGTTTGTAAACGCATTTTCACCTATAGCAGTTATCCTAACATTATCTATCACACTTTGAATATTCAATGTTGTAAGTTCTCCAGTGTAACTTACAAGAGTCCCTGACAAACCGTTACCTTCAACCACGAAATTGCTGT
This sequence comes from uncultured Clostridia bacterium, assembly GCA_944349415.1. Taxonomy (GTDB): domain Bacteria; phylum Bacillota; class Clostridia; order Christensenellales; family UBA1242; genus Caccovivens. Next base: position 2,289 of record CALVMX010000039.1, on the reverse strand, counting down.
CTAAATCTATATTGTTAAAATAATAAGTTATGGTTGAAATCTCGCTTTTAAGCACCGTTTCATCGTTTTCTTCAGCATTAACATAAGCGACAGCATTAATTTTTGTTGTGCTAGAGATAGTAATCGGCTCAGTGTATACTGAAGAATTTACACCTGGTGTTGTTTCATCTAAAGTATAATAAATAGTATAATCTCTATCAATGTCATAACTTAAAGTTACCTCAAAAGCTTCGGTATGATTTAACTCTGTCACACTGAATTCTACTTCCCCGCGAGTTTCCATACCAAAGTTTGAAATATTTATGCAACCATAGCCATAAGTTCTGTCCCAACCACTTGTTCCAAGGTCTACAGCATTAGACTTAAGTTCAGAAATTAATTCTGCGTTGGTATATTGACTGTAAGTAGGACTGGAAAGAAGAAGAGCGATACATGCTGTAACATGAGGTGCTGCCATTGATGTTCCGCTTTCTTCTTTGTAATAATTTGCATCGCTCAATAAGCGGTTATTGATATATGCACTCTCTATGCTAGAGCCAGGAGCACAAAAATCAACAGTATCGCCATAGTTAGAGTAAGAAGCGATTGACATTGAACGTGCAAGTGCAGATACTACGATAGCTTCATCGACATTTGCTGGACAATTTGAAATGGTATCGTTGTGCAAATTTCCAGCAGATACAACTGACATAATATTATAATTATTATAAGCAGAGATCACAATATTTTCAAGGCTCATGTTATGAATTTCGTTTCCGTTTTCGTCCTCTATTCCTAAACTCATGTTCATAACTCGAATATTTAAATCATTATCAGTTTTTAGACTAAAGATATAATTAATAGCTACTAAAATATTAGCTGAAGAGCCTTTGCCGTCTGAGTTTAAAACTTTTAGCGATAAAATTTTCACATTATCTTTGGTTTGATCAGCAATAATACCAGCGGTATGAGAGCCATGACCGTTATCATCTTCAACAGCACTTTTACCTTTAACCACCGAACCACTTGTGCAGTCTGCAGACAATGTAAAATCTACTTTATCCTTCAAAAGAACATGGTCTGTGTTAACTCCACTATCTAAAACGGCGACATAAACTGTTTCCAATTCATTATCTGTATAAAGATAGTTTAAATATGCCATATAATCTTCAATACCGGTATAATCAGCACCCCAAGAATGATAGGTGGAAAATGCTTCAACAGCAATTTCTCCTGTTGTTTCATCTGCAGCAATAACATAATCATAACTTACACTATTTACATATGGAAGATTTGAGTAATAATTATAGGCATCAATAGTATCCTCTTTTGTCTCATATTGAAAAATATGATACCCTAGCCCTTCTGCATAATATTCGGTGTTGTAAGCTTCTAGCTCTCCGTCATAGGAAACAATAATACGATTTGTAAAATCAGCAGTGGTTAAGGTATAGCTATCTTCATCTTCTGTCACTGTATAATTTTCTTCTAATGAAGATAAGGAAACAAAATTCTCCTCTTCTTCGTTTAGAGAGAAAGCCGAAATCTCATTTTGTGAAGTGATAAGAGAAGATGATACATACTCTTCACCATTTTCGACCTTGACACTGTCTTTGCTGATTACTATCTCCTCTCCGCTTTGCACATTGCCGAATTTTTCATATAAATTACTCAAACCATTTTGCAATTCAGTAAATTCTTCTTGATTAAATGAAGAAGTTGCTTCCGCATTAGAATTTGCCATGGCAGTAAAATTAAAAGAGAAAAAAGAGACAAGGCATAATATGCTTGCCATAAAAATTGTTAAAACTAAAATTAAAAATTTATTAGATAATATTTTACTCTTCATACTTTAATAGTATAGCACTATATATTAAAAAAAATCAAATAAATTGCCTTTCTTTATAGATGAATATTTAAAATTATAATAAAGATATAATTTAAATTTTTAAAAAAACTTACTAAAAATATTAAAAAATATATGAATTTTAAAAAAATCTAAAAAAATTGTTGACAAATGAGCCAAATTTAACTATAATAAAGAAGTCGTAAATAAATGCGAGCGTGGCGGAATGGCAGACGCGCATGTTTAAGGGGCATGTTCGAAAGAGTGTGGGTTCAAGTCCCACCGCTCGCACCAGTGGCGAAAACAGCATTTTTGCTTGTTTTCGCTTTTTTAAGCGAAAAACTGCGCTCTAACATTTGTTTTCGCCACTTTGCGACCAAACGAAAACGCACTTCGTTGGCGTTTTGTCGCAACTTATCTTCCGAAGAAAATTGTTCCAAGGATAAAAACAGCCATGGGCTGTC
>CALVMX010000038.1 GCA_944349415.1 uncultured Clostridia bacterium | reverse complement strand
CTGCTTTTGCTTGGAATATTCATCCTTATAAATAGTTTGAAAATGCATGAAAAGAACAAGAACAAAAAAGCGTAAGGATAGTTATGTTGTTCAAAACCTTTTGTAAGAAAAATATATCAATGTGGAGGCAACATCAAGTTGTGAAAAGCTTCTCAAAGATAGCAGATTTTAAAATTACGGGCTGTCTGTCAGTTTTGAGAAAAAGCATGAACGATGATAATAATTTGAATTTTAGTGCAGTAAACAATCCAGTCATGTTTTAGGATTCTGCCACTATCAAAAATGTCACAAGAAAAAGGAGAAGAATTAAGAAGAAGTTGAATGAGCAAAATGTTTTGATATGGCCGAAATCTTTAAGTATCAAAAAAGCAACAATATATTTCCGCATACAGATGAATATGCAAGACTAAAACATTTGAAAATAATTTTGCTGAAAAAATGAAAGATAAAATTGAAAACGAAATTTCTTTATCATAAACTAATTGTCAAATGGACATTTTACAAAAAACGCCCAAACCGAGTAATCGATTCGGGCTTAGCTTGGCGGCACTAACAATATCCAAATTGAACTGAAAGTTAGTAACTATATAGCTATTTTATCTATTCTATGTTAATAAAAGGTATAATTTTTTTATTACTAGTACCTTAGATTATCTTAATCTCCATTTTTTATTAGTATTATCTCTTTGTATTTTGTTTTCTTCTTCTAGTTCACGTAACAATGCAACAATCCAATATTGTTGATTAGAAGATGTGGCATTTTGTTTTTTACCCCAATCCATTCCACAACTTCTAAAGATTTCTGATTGTCTTAATCCTTCTGAAAAATTTTGACAGTCAGAAGAATTTTTCATAAAATTATAAATTAAATTTTTAAACTCTAATCGTAATTTATTCCCTTTTTGTTTGTAATCCATTGTTTTTCTTCTCCTTATAATATATATTATAACAAGTTATAAAATAAAATACAAACTAATAGATTATTTATCATATGTAACAATAGAAATTAAACCTATTAAGGCATAATTATATTAAAAATGTCTTGACATTTATCATGACAAATTGTTAAACTTATTACCATAAGGAGGGCTAAGTATGCTATGATAAAGAAGTATAAACATTTACAAGATAATATAGTTAGTTATGGCATAAGGGAATTAAGTCGAGGTAAATTAACAGAAGCTGTAAAAAAATCACTTAGTCAACCTGTATTAATAGTTAAAAATAATAAAATTCAATGCGTAATGATTGAATATGAAGAATATTTAAAATTACTTAAGGAGAATAAAAATGAAGAAAAGTAAATTTACATTCGTTGATTTGTTTGCGGGGATTGGAGGATTTCATCAAGCTTTAAAATATTTAGGTGGGGAATGTGTAATGGCATCTGAAATAGACAAAAATTGTGTAGAAGTTTACAAAACGAATTTTCCAAATACAAAAATCATTGGTGATATAAAAACAAATTGGAAAGAATTGCCACAATTTGATATGTTATGTGGAGGATTTCCTTGTCAACCTTTTAGTAAAGCAGGAAAACAAAATGGGTTTAAAGATAAAAATCGTGGAAATTTGTTTGATTATATAATTGAGATACTTAAAGTACACAAAGAATGTAAATTTATTTTGTTAGAAAATGTGAGCAATTTATCTACTGGCAATTCGAAAGAATGGTGGAGTGAAATCCAACTAAAACTTCAAAGTTTAAATTTTTATGTTACTGACGAACCAATAGTATTATCACCCTGCCAATTTGGAATTCCTCAAATAAGAGAAAGAGTATACATTATGGGTATACGTAGGGATATAAGGGATGAACTAAAATTAACAAACCATTATATTCATAAAGGGGATTTAGGATTTCAGCATTTACAAAGACCGATAGAATGTTTAAAGTTAGGAAGTGCTTGGGAAATATTAGAACAAAATAATTCAATTGATGACAAATATTATTTAAATGATGAGCAAACTCAAATTTTAGATATATGGGATGAATTTCGAGCAGGAGTTAATTATAAAACTATTGGAGTTCCTATTTGGTTAGAATATTTTGGATACGGTAAAGATGACCAAACATTTATGAATACCAAAGATTATCAAGGAGTTTATTATAAAGAACTTCCCGATTGGAAAAAAAGATTTGTTGATAAGAATCGAAAATTTTATTTGGAAAATAAAGATTTTATCGATAAATGGATAGTAAAATATGATATGTTATCCAAAAATTCTGTTTATAAAAAATTTGAGTGGAACTGTGGAACAGATTGCAAATATTTAAAAGACACCATAATACAATTTAGGCATTCAGGTATAAGAGCAAAAAGACCGACATATTTCCCAACTTTAGTTGCTATTAATAACACTCCTATAATATGGGATAAAGTAAAACAAAAATATAGAAAAATTACGCCTAGAGAGGCTGCTAATCTTCAAAGTTTTAAAAAATCTTTTAAATTTGGAAAATCAGATGAACAAACTTATAAACAATTGGGGAATGCAGTTAATGTAAAAATAATAAAAATTTTAGCTAAAAAACTTATTGGTTTTGCTAAGAATAATTGGGAGGATCAATAAATATGAGACAAGAAAAAATCAACATTAGACCAACGACTGGTGTTTATGCAACATACAAAAATTTAAGATATGAACCATGGACTGCATTGGCGGAGTTTATAGATAACTCAACCCAAAGTTATTTTGATCATAAAAGTGAATTAAAGAATTTGGAAGATTTTAAGAAACTAACTATAGAAATAAGTTACTGCACAGATGACAATGGAGAAGATGTTTTAACCATTAAAGACAATGCATATGGCATGGAATCGGATGATTTTTATAGAGCAATTGTTTTAGATAAGCCACCAATCATAACAACAGGTAGAAATGAGTTTGGAATGGGATTAAAAACAGCTGCTTGTTGGTTTGGTTCGTATTGGACTGTTATTTCTTCGCGCTATGGATCTGAATATGAATATAGGGCAAGTGTAGATGTAAAAGAACTAAGTTTAACAAAAGAAGATTCTATCAATCAGGATATTAATGAAGTGTCGAAAGATTCACATTATACAATTATAGAAATACGAAATCTTAATAAAAAAATAACAGGTTCTAGAACCATTGGAAAAGTTAAAACATTTCTAAGTAGTATTTATAGGCAAGATATAAGAAACCATGAACTTGATTTATATTATAATGGTGAAATTTTAACTTTTGAAGATCCTGAAATTTATATTGATGCTGAAGAAAATAATAAACTTTGGAAAGAAGAGATTGAATTTAATATTGATCACAAGGGGAAAAAATTAATTACACGGGGCTTTATTGCAATAAGGAAAAAAGCAAGTGTCTCTGGTGCAGGGCTTACATTGTTAAGAAGAGGGAGAGTCATTATTGGTGGTGCAGAAGAAAATTATCGTCCTAAAGAACTCTTTGGCGATTCTAACACGTTTGCATATCAAAGAGTTTTTGGAGAGTTACATATGGATAACTGGCCCGTTACTCAAGCAAAAGATAACTTTGATTGGAATGACGAGGCTTTAGAAGAAAAGTTCATAGAAGCGTTGAAACCTCTTATTAAACCATTTAAAGAAAAAGCTGAAGATATTCGTGTTAGAAAGACTACTAGTCAAAAACAAGTTGTAGTAGATGCTATAGAAAATTTAAAATCATTTGGAATTATAGATGATTCTACAATAGAATTCACAGATCTTCCTCAAACATCAACTATTAAAGAAAGCAACAGCGAAAATATAGAGCAAGAAAAAGAAGAAACGTTAGTTTCAGTCAAACATGGAGATACTTCTATCCAGTTTAACGAAACAGCAATTTCACATATTTCAATTGTAAGAGGAAATAACAAATATAATTTGGACCTAGAATATAATAACAACATTTCTCAATGGTTAAGTATTTCAAGAATACATGAAGATGAAAAAACAAATGTTTATGGTGTAAAACTTAATATGACACATCCATTTTTCTACAAATTAACAAATAATAAAGATTTTATAGATATAATGACACGTTTTGTTTTATGTATGGTAATTGCGGAAGTTGAAGCTGGTTTAACTTCTACTGATGATGGAAAAGTTGAAGTTGATCTAATTAGGTTAAAAATGAATAAATTGCTTGAAGAATATTGTAATATTAAGTAAGGAGAATGTATGATAAAACAAATTGAAATTATTCCAATGGAAACTCATGGATCATTAGAACCTATCATATCGGATGGAATGTTTATACAAACAGTGTCTAATTATATGGAAAAGAATGATTTTCCAATTAGTTCTATTGAAAGTATAATTCAAAATAGTGTTGAAATTTTCTCAAATTGTGTAAAACCATATCAAGATTTTAATTCAAACACGGGTATCATTATAGGTAAAGTACAGAGTGGGAAGACTTCCAACTTTATTTCTTTAATGGCACTATCATTTGATAATGGATATAAAATAGCAATAGTCTTAGGTGGAAATAAAAATATTTTACTAGATCAAAATAAGCAAAGAATTAAAGATTCATTTGAATTAGATTCTGACAAATTAGTTGTATTGGATACAAACACAAACATTGATATTATAGATGAGAAGAATGTAGAACGATTTATTAAAAGAGGAATAAAAGTTGTTATTGTTGGTTTAAAACATAATAAGCATATAGATAAAATAGCAGAAGTGTTTACTTCTTCATATTTACAACAACAACCAACGCTTATTATTGACGACGAAGGAGATCAGGCGACGTTAAACACTAAGAAGTATTCAAAGACATCAGCGTTTCCAAGTGCAATTTATAACTCCGTTAATAAATTAAAACAAACACTAAAAAAACATACTTTTGTATCTGTGACAGCCACCCCACAAGCAAATATGCTGTTAGATAGTTTTGATGTTTTATCCCCAGATTTTGGCTGTTTAGTAGAACCCAGTTCAGAATATTGTGGATTGGCTGAATTTCACAGTTCAATAAATGAAGATAAATATGTAAAAGTAATAAAAGAAGATGAACCTAGTATATTTGAAGTACCGGGATTGCCTGAAAGTTATTATATTTCGATGGCAATGTTTTTTGTTTCTAATGGAATAAGAAAATATCGAGGTGATTATGGAAATCATGCATTGCTTTTCCATCCTAGCGTTCAGATGACAGGACACGAAATAGTAAAAGAAAAAGTACAATCTCTTTTGGATCAATGGCAACAAAGAGTAGAAATGTCTACCGATATAGCTTTCGAAAAATTAAGGAAAATTTTAAAACAAGCTTACCAATTATACAAGGATGATGGTGTAATTTTGCCTACATATGAAGAACTTGAACCATTTGTTATTGATTCAATACAAGGTTGCTCAAGTGTAATGGTTTGTAATAGTAATACTGATGCTAGTGAAAACTCTAAATACTACAAAACAAATATATTTGTAGGTGGAAATATGGTTGAAAGAGGCTTGACTATTAAAGGTTTGGCTATAACATATTTGATAAGAAGAGCAAAGGGAAAAAGTAATATAGACAATACAGAACAAAGGGCTCGATGGTTTGGATATAAAAGAAAGTATCTAGATATTTGTAGAGTTTTTACAACAAATCAAATTAAAAAAGATTTTCATGACATTTATGAACATGATGAATCTTTATGGGATACAATTCAAAAAAATTTAAATGCTGGTAAAAGTTTTAAAGATATTCCTAGAATTTTTAAAAACAATAGCAATCTTTTAAGATTGACTCGACCAAATGTTGCCAGAGAAGAACGAATGGATTATGTTCAAATTAGAGAACAGAATTCAATTATTTTAGACGAGAAAATTGCTAAGTATAATAGAAATTTACTAGAAAATATTAAAAAGGATAAACCCGAGAATATCCATTTAAGATCATATGGAAATCATAATCATTTATTTATTGAAAATTTGGCTTATAGGTATGTTTTAGAAAATTTATTACTGAAATATAAATATCCTGTAAAATGCAATTTCGATAAAGAATTTTTTGAAAATTTACAAGTTGTTTTTGAACAGTTAAATTTAAAACCACTTATTGATATAGTAATTATGCGATATGACAACATGAATATTGGTTTACGTTCAATTAGCAGCAATGGAACAATTGAATCTGGGTTGATGATTGGTTATAGTACCAATTATCAAGGAGATAGAAAACTTCCAGACAAAAAACCTAATTCCATTCAATTACAAGTTCATATGATTAAACCAAAGAATTCAACCGAAAATTATTTTTCTCCTTGCTTTGCATTTTATTTACCTCCTCAATTATGTGATGAAATATCTCAATATGTAACAAGAAAAAAGGAGGATAAATAATATGATAGAAAAAATAATAGAAAAACTAAACCTTTTAAAAAATAATAGTCAAAAGGGTTATAGATGTTTTCAAGAAAAAGATCATTATTATGGACTAGATAAAGAAGGAAATATCGTTTTCTTAATACAATCAAATAATCTTAAACCTGTTATAATGCAAGAAACTAAACATTTAATGCTAATCAAAAATTTAAAGTGTTTATTATCAATAGATGGCAAAGAAAATAAAGGTTATTTTGACATAATCATTTGCATGTCTAAAGATTGTGGACATATTCGTGCATTTATAGAATTAACTAATATGTTTGAAAATAATAATCCAGACTTATCAATTACAGATTATTTTTTGTATTTGAAAGATCTATTTACACATAGACAAAAAATATCCGCAAGAGAACTTCAAGGAATTTATTCTGAGTTATTATTTATGCACTATATATATGGGAAAGGTGTGGATTTATATAGATATTGGCAATCTACTGATAGAATGAAGTTTGATTTTTCGATCAATGATACAAAGAAAATTGAGGTTAAATCGACTATTGGAGAAAATAGAGTTCATAAATTTAGACACGAACAATTAGTTACAGACATATTTGATATTTGGATTGTATCTATTCTTTTAAGAAAAGATGATAAAGGATTGTCTTTATATGAACTGGCAAATATTGTAAAACAGGAATGTGGTCACAATCTAAAAGTTGTGGCTCATATTCAAAATTTGTTATTAAATTATCCTATAGAAGATTTAAAATCAATGAAATTTAATAAAGCATATACTATTGAAAACATTGCATTATATAAAGCCATTGATGTCCCAAAGTTTCAGGGTAGACAACCAAATGGTGTAAGCAATACAGAGTATGATTCGGATTTAAATAATATCTCTAATAGAGCTATTGAAGAATTTTTTGAATGGTTAAAATAAAAATTTCATATTAAATATTGTAGTTTATAGTAAGCAGACATCAAATATTTTTAAAAAAGTATTGTACTAGATTTAAGCATAGAATATTCAAGTTATATTAAAAAAACAAAATTATTATTTTTAGTGCTATAGAAAAGGAATATATAAAATTAAGTAAAAATTGTAAATAATGTATAAAATTTATTTTATATAAATATTTTAAGACGACTTTAATAAGTCGTTTTTTTATTAATAAAGTAGTTTTATTGTGTTTAGTTTATTTTTTATTATAGCAATTTGTTTATTTTTGTCGCGTGTTCAAATGGTGAACACGCGATATTTTTATAATATAGTTGAAAAAGTTTAAAAAATATTTCCCGATGGTTCAAATGGTGAGCCAGCGGAAGTTTTAGAATTAAGTTAGAAAAATCAAAAAAACTTTTCTCGTTGTATCAAATGGTGATACAGCGACAGTAGTAAAATTCTAATGAAAAATCAAAAAACTTTTTTCGCTGCACACAATGGGTGTGCTGCGAGAATTGTAAGATTAATGTGAAAATATTTTTCCGTTTGACCAAACGGTGGTCAAGCGACAATGCAATAATATG
>CALVMX010000037.1 GCA_944349415.1 uncultured Clostridia bacterium | reverse complement strand
GTGTCCTCTTGGGACCATATGGCATATATTTATAGTCAAAATAAGAATAATAGTTTTTGCACCGTTTTAAATGCCCTTTCCAACCTTTTCTTTGTTGCCAATTTTGATAAAGGTGGTATAAAAATTAAAGAGGAGAGAATGATAGATAGGTGCGAACTTGACAAAATTAATGTTAAAAAGGTTTGTTTGGCTGGAGATTTAAATCTAAATGAGGCAGACTATATTCAAATTCAAACCTCCAATTTACTCGATTTTGCAGAAAGTTTAGTTAAAAATGGAAAGTCTGAAAAGATAGAAAATGTTACCCCTCTATACCTTCGACCATCGCAAGCTGAGGCAAATTTAAAAAGTGTAAAAAAAGTGTGAAAATTAGTTGACAAGTATAAAGATAAAATGTAGAATATAAGCGAATTTACAAGGAGTTAATATGAAAAAACCTGTTTATATTAGATGTCCAAGATGTGAACTTAACTTTATAGAAAAGAAAGAAAAACTTTGCAGTGTTTGCAAGGCGGAACTTTCAGCTAAAAAGGATGAATATACCAGCGATTTAGATCTTGAACTTTGCCCTATTTGCAAAACGAACTATATCTCGCCAGATGAAATTATGTGTTCAACTTGCCTTAAAGAACATCAAAGCGAAGACGGCGAAATGAACGCTGACTGGGAAGATTATCTAAATCGTGATGAGGACGAAATTGTCGATGAAGATGAGGAGACAGGAGACATGGCTTCTGTTACTGATTTGGGAGACGATAGTCTTCTTGATGATGACCTTGACACTGATATTGGTTTTGATGACACAATAGACGATGAGGACATTGATTTAGACGAAGAATTTGACGAAGAATTTGATGACGAAGACGACGAGGATGACGATTTTGATGATTATGACGACGATGATGAAGAGGACGAAGAAAACGACGAAGATGATGACGATGACGACTTCTAATATCAGTAGTCTTATTTGAGGAAATAAATATGTTATAACAAAAAAATAGGAAACAAAACTTTCCTATTTTTTATTTGATTTATTTTTTTCTTTCTTGTTTTTAATTTCTTTAATACCACCGATTAAGCTTATAGTGAAAAGGTATCCACAAATTACCATTGGAAGCAAAAGTCCTAACCCAACAAATAAGTAAATATTGTTATCAATTACACGTGCATTTTTGAATTGAATTTCAAAATGTGAAACATTAGTGGATAAAACGTAAACATAGGTGTCAATCGATAAAGTATCATTTTTTTCAATAGTAAAATTTTCATATAGAATTTTTTCTTCATACGAGCCATTATTTTGATAGCATAAAATTGTTACATTATCAATTTTCACTCTACCATTTGAGTTGTTTTTTATGGCAAAACTAACATTTGTCCTAGATAAAAACTCTTCAGATGTGTCACGATAAGTATAATTTGTTTCCAAATTAACTTGTTGACTGCTTGGAATAATTATAAGAATTATTGAAGCAATTAAAAATACTACAAAAAATATTGCCGACAATACAATTTTAAGGATATTATTTTTTGTCATTTGCCTTTACCTCGTTTTCCTTAATTTCTGCAAGTTTAGGCTGTGTTTCTGGCAATGTTTTTAAAAACTTTTTTTCTTTGCAAGAGAAAATAGTGTCGATTAAGGATACGATAAAATATGCTAAACTTATGACAAAACTTAAAATATAATTTGAAAAAGCTGCAACAACAACGGTGTCTTCTGAATAACTTCCATCTGATTGAGATTTGATTATGCAAGCTAAAATTAAAAGTAAAATAGCAAGAGCAAAAAGACAAATGATTTTTATCCATTTAAGTTTATTATTAGAGTAAAAATTGGCGATAATAATTAGTATGGTAAAAACACTCCAAGCAAAGATAAGCCAAGAATAAAGTGTGATTTTATCATATAAGTCTTCATTTTCAAGCCAGTTAATTGTCATAGCATTAACAAACGAATTTATGGCTATATATGCCAGTAATACAAAGAAAATTATTGAAAAAATTAAGTGAATTTTTCTTTTATTATACATAACAAAAACCTCCAATAGAATTATATCAAAAAATATAAAATTTCGAAAAAGAATATAATATTATTTACTAATTTTTTTATATACTTTAATTTTTTTATTATCTTCTTTTTCTAGTTCTTCATATTTTGTGAGTTTTACACCTGCTTCATGACAAATTTCTATGGAGAAATCGTCAGGATAGCCCTCTTTGAAAATAACTTCCTTTATGCCAGCATTTATAATCATTTTAGCACAAACAACGCAAGGCTGGTGAGTGCAATATAGAACGCAACCTTTGAGGCTTATTCCTTCTCTTGCCGCTTGAATAATAGCATTTTGTTCAGCATGAGCAGCATAGCAAATCTCGGCATGAGTTCCACTCGGAATATTTTTTTCATTCCTTAAACAATATCCCTTTTCTACGCAAGTTTTAACACCTGCAGGAGCACCATTATATCCTGTTGTCATAATACGCTTGTCTTTAACTACAATAGCTCCAACTTGACGTCTTATGCAGCTTGACCAGGTGGCGATTTGTTCAGTAAGTTCTATAAATCTTTTATTCCATTTGTCCATTTATTTTCTCCATTTATATTTTAAATTATATATAAATAAAAATTTAAAGTCAATTAAATATTGTTTATTAAAAAAAGAAAAGAGGTTTTAACCTCTTTATCTTTTATTTTTTGTTTTTCTTGTTTTCTTTAGCCTTTTTCTCTTCCTCTTTCTTTTTGTTTATCATTTTAGATTCTTTATCGAGTTGTTTTTGTTTTGCTTCACTTTCCATAAATTTCTTTCTTTCAAGTGAGAGGAGATATTCAGGCGACTTAACATTTTCAAGTTGATGTTTCAAGATGTCGATTTTTTCTGTTAAGACATCGCGTTTTTGAGCAAACAGTTTGAATTCTTTTTCAGTAGACTTAGAAACAACTTTATTTTCTTCTTTTCTAAGTTTTACAACTTTTTCTTTGTGTTCTTTTTCGATATTTTCAAGTTCAGATTCAAACTTTTTGATATCTTGTTCGAGTTTTTCAATTTCTTTTGCTCTTTCTTGTTCAGCTTCTTGTCTTAAAACGTCTCTGTGGAGACTTCCTTTTCTGTCATAGGTTTCTTTACGTTTTGTTTCTATTTTCTTAATCTTGATTTTTCTTAAATAGTAACCAACAATAGCCACAATAATTGCAAGAGCGGTGATTATTGAAGAAACATATAAAAGCCAAGTATAATCATTTCCTGAGGTATCATCAGACGTATCTTCTTCTGTTGAGTCATCGCCAGAATCATCATCCTCAGTATCAGTTGCTTCACCAATGGCTACACGATTTGAATTTATATCATAATCAGAAGAATCAATAGCCTCTTGTGCCGTTGTATATTCTTGTGGTTCTGAATCATCATCCGTTGAAATATCTTCGAAATTAACATTGTAAACCACCATTGAACCTGTAGTCAGTGCATGGTCGCTTACAAGAGCGATATAGAGGTGAGCTGTTGTATCTTCTGTTGCATGAATATAAAGGGTATATTCTTGATATTCATCATTAGACTTAAGTTCGGTCATATAGTCAAAACCAGTAAGTCCAACAGTAGCACCATATGTTTGTTCGTTGATATCAAAATCTTCATCACCATTTGATCCATTGTAAACAACCTTTGTTTTGAGCATAAAGGAAAGTTTGTAATAATTTCCACTTGTCAAATCGAAGTTGTAAAGACTTTCAATAGTGTGAGAGGTTGCTGTGTTTGTTCTGATATAGAAAAGTTTGATTTCATCATCTTCATTTTCTTTTTCAATTAAGAAATCGTCAAGTCCATTAGAGACAAAGAAGTTATCAGTTACAATTCCGCCAACACTATTTTCTGTGTTGCTTGAGCCAGTGTAAGCATCAGAACTAAATTCGTAGATATCGTCAGTTATTACATTGGTTGGGAGATTCAAATAATAATCTGTCATATCTACTTTATTAGCAGTGTCTGGCAAGCTGTTATAAACAGTTGAATCAATAGTTTCAAGTTCGAAATTGTCAAAATAAACTAAGCCAAGTTTCAAATCCGTGGATGTTCCAAATTCGATTACAACATAAACATTTTCTGCACCTTCAAAGGTTTGGAAATAAACGGAATAATCTTCCCACGCATTGCTGCTTAAAACGTTTTCATCTTCAAAAAGAAGGACATCCTGGTCAGTATAAACGCTTAATTTAAAACTAGCAAGGTCAGAAGGATCAATTGAACGAGTAAAATATTTGAAGTTAAGTTTATAGTATGAATTAGCATTTATTGTAAATGTTGGAGAAGTAACCGTTTGATAACTAGGAGATAGGTTAGCCACCATTAAAACGTTATTAGAATTTGTGTTGCTATTGTTGCTATCTTTTGGATTTCCATATGTTGCCCAAAGATAAGGATTATCAGATTCGTCCTCATATTCTAGAGCCTTTTCTTGATATTTTTGATATTCTTCGCTTTTTGTGTTAAAAACACCACTATAAGTCAAACCGCTTCCTTCTTCAATAGTCCAACTTGCAGGCGTTAGTGGGAAGTCGAAATCAGTATTTTCGGTTGAGTTAAAATAACCATTTTCAATTGAAGGAGAAGTTGAAAGAACGCCAAGTTCCACACTGTTTTCAGCTTCTTCAAATTCAGCGAAAGTTACTTCTTCCACTCTGATATCATCAAAAACGACGCAACCAGTTGCACTTTCATCACTAGAACCAAGAGCCAAAGTTAAATCTAATTCAGAGTTGTAAAGGTCAGAACCTTTAACATAAATAGTAAGTGTGTTATATGAGTTGTTAAAGTTGGATGAACCATTGCTTGTGCCACTAACACTTCCGTCTGAGAGTGTATAAAAACTTTCGTTAAGTCCGTAGTTGTTTATAACGCTGTCATTTTCTTGAATTTTTAAGTATGCAGTTCCCGTAACATCAATAAGTTTGTAATCAACTGTAATTTTATACATTTTGTGTAAATCGATTGGGATTCCATTTGTTGAGGTGACTTCCACATAGTTATCATCTGCCCATAAAGCAAGCGCTTGATTATTTTCAGTTATTGTGACACTTCCGTCGGCTTCAATGTTTTCATAAACATTCAAATTAGAGCCTGCATAAGATTTTCCTGTTGCATGTTCAAAGGCGTCTTTGTTTAATCCAACAATTTGAGCGTTACCGCTTCCAGCAGTCTTTTTGAAACCTTTAAGTGCGGTTATATCAGTGTCCTCAAAGTCAAAATTAAATTCATCGCCTAATTCAATTTCGTTATATGAATTTAAATTAGCAAACTTAACAGTTGAATACTCAGTTGAATTTATAAAATTGCCATTCTCATTTTCATATCCAATTTCAAACTCTTTGTTTTCAAGGTAATCAAAATATGTGTCATAGAAATAATTTTCGCTGTACCTTTGAACTTTAACTTCATCAAAGAAAACTACGCCAGTAGATTCAATTGTGCTTACGTTTTCTGCAGATTTAGCACCAAGCCAAAGCTCAATATTTACAGTTTGTTCGGTGTCACCAGTTGCAATGAAGAAATAGAAGGTTGTCCATTCAGTTGAAAGCACTTTTTCATAGGAAAGTTCCACTTCGTTTCCATCTTCATCAGTTAAACCGCTTACATAAATTGAACCTTGACCATATTCATTTCTAGATACGTAGTCAGTTCGTTGAGAATAGTATTGAGAGCCTTGAGAAAGTTTATAAGAACCGCTTGTGTAACTATTTGTATTAGGTTGGAAGGTTATTGAACAAGTGTAATATTTTGCGCCTTCTCTTACAGTGTAGTTAACATTTGATTTTGAAACATAATAGGTTATTCCGTCTCTTTCAAATCTTAAATAGTCTTCATATTCTGTAAAATCTATGGCATCAGTTGTATAATCTTCACTAAAAGATGTGGTATTGTTTGTTTCACTTGGATTTGTTATCATGTTGACACCAGCTGGAACAGTAATTTTGGTAACATCTTCTAAGCTTACATAAATTGGTGTTGTAGTAGTATCGTCATCTTCAGGAGTGAAGTCATGAAGGAATCCGACATAAGATCCGTCATAATAGAAAGCACGGTTGGAGGTTACAGAAGTGTCAAAAGTTAAGTTGTCATCAGTAAGTTCTTTGAGTGCGTAATAAGTTGTGCTTCTATATGTCATAGCCACATATTCGCCAAACTCTGCGGCATTAAAGTTGGACTGATAAATAGTTACATCATTAGCGACACCAGTTGAGCCACCACTTGGATAGTAGGTTACCTCTTCTGTATAGTTAGTGTCACTTTTGAACGATACTTGGAAAGAATAATAAGAATTAGCAGAAAGAGTGATAGAGCTAGATGAATAGCCCTCTCTTGCCAATTTTACATCACTAGAACTAGTCTTGGAGTTAATCATAAGGATTTGAGAGTCGCTACTTTTTTTGCTAGGATTAACAGAAAGATAATAAGTTCCGTTTTTATAGTTATCAAAGTTATCTCCAACATTGATAATACCTGCAGTTGATCTACTATCTGAAACTTGTCTAGACCAACCAGAAGGGTTACTGCTTATAGAAGTCACAGTGCTGGAGTTAAAATTGTTGTTAGTTACGGAAACGTCTTCAATATAATTACGATAATAATTAATTGCAGAAGTCTCAGCACTTGCGACGTTTTTCTCATATATGTTTGTGAAAGCACCGACAACTCCTGTGACAGAAATAGGCATAATAATAGCCAAGATGAATAAAAAGATTTTTGCAAAATTTACTTTAAGTTTTCTCATAAACCACCTATTTTAATATTTTAACTTTAACATTATAATACATTTGTTCAATAAAATCAAATATTTTCTTAAAATTTATCAATAATATTAATATGTTGTCGAAAAATTTGGAAAAAAGAGAGCATTTTTTAAGTATCAAGGAAGATAATTTGACCTGGAAAGCAAAAATGATACTGCTTTTTTGTGGCGCTGTTATAGGAATAATAAACGGCTTTTTTGGCGGAGGCGGTGGAATGATTTGTGTTCCTATACTTCAAAATGTGCTTCATTTGGAAGATAAATATTCTCACGCGACAGCAATCGCCATTATTTTCCCAATTTCTTTCATAAGTGCAGTTATTTATCTTTTGTCAGGCACACTGGAAACTATTCCACTTGTAACAGTGGGGAGCGGAGTCGTTATCGGCGGAATAATTGGTTCCTTTTTGCTTAAATGGTTGCCACCAAAGGCGATAAAGGTCATCTTTGCCATAATTATGCTCCTTGGCGGAATAAGGCTTATCATATAAGGAGAGTTATGATTTATTTTTTGTATGTTTTGGCAGGAATAGCATCGGGAATTTTTGGTGGACTTGGTATGGGAGGCGGAACTCTTCTCATTCCTATTCTCACTATCTTTTTCAATTTCGACCAAAAACTTAGCCAAGGAATAAATCTTTTGAGTTTTTTAGTTATGGCGCTTTTTTCACTCTATATACACCATAAAAATGGATATGTAGTGACTAAGCATATCTTTTACATAATCATTCCAGGTGTCCTTTTCTCCATTCTAGGAGCCTTTTTAATGAGCTTGACCTCTTCCAAGATTCTCAAAATCATTTTTGGAGTCTTTCTCATTATACTTGCCATAATCGAATTTGTCAAGGTCTTTAAAAAGGATAAAAAGAAAGTAAAAGCCAAAAAGAAGAGGTAAAATTTTAAAAATAATAGAGAATATTTAATTAAATTGTTTAAATTCCGCGAAATTGTTTGCTATTTTAAAAGAAAAAAATTATAATTATATTAATTATTATATAAAAAGGTGGAATAAGAAATGGGAAAGTTCAAAAAAATGAAAAAAGTTTTAATTTGTCTATTTTCCTTTTTATTTATAGCATCCGCAACAGTGGCAGGCGG
>CALVMX010000036.1 GCA_944349415.1 uncultured Clostridia bacterium | reverse complement strand
AAGGTCCACCTGTTCTCATCCCGAACACAGAAGTTAAGCTTCTCATCGTCGAAAATACTTGGCTGGCGACGGCCCGGGAAAATAGAACACTGCCGGTTAATGTCAAAACTCACCGCACGAGGTGGGTTTTTTCTTTTTATTATTATTTTTGCAGTGTTCCATTTTCCCGATGGGAAAAACAGCCAAAAGAGAATAAGTGTTCGTGGCTGGCGAAAACATACAAATGTTTTCTAAGAACACTGCCGGTTTCTCATTTAAGTAGGCGCACGAGCCTACTTTTTTGTTTTTATAAATTATTATGTGTTAAATCAAAACGCAGTGTTCTGTTTGCTTCGCAAACGCTTGCTGATGCAAGCATTTTCCCGGGCTGCCCGGCAAAAAAAGCCCGAAGGCAAGAAAGTATCCGTGGGCTTGCGAAATTCTTCGAATTTTTAATGAACACTGCCGGTTAGCGTCGCAAACTGCACTTAGTCTCGGCTTGCTTTCGCAAGCACTCGTTAGATGTTTGTTTGCTCCTTATTTCCAAAAGTGATAAACACTTTCGGGAGCCCTAAATTACTCACCGCACGAGGTGTGGTTTATAAAATTAATGTAATCTATATATAAGTCTTTTAATCATAAAATAATAATTATGGGCTTGACAATAAGTTTTTTCTATGTTATACTACAAAAGTAAGGAGCGTGATTATGGAAATTAAAGATGGTGGTTTCTCAATGAAATCAAAAGAATTAAAAGAAGATTTATATAAATTATATTCCTCATTAAATGATAGCAGTTTATCTTCAAATATAAAAGGTGATATTGATTGTATTCAAGCTGAAGAAATGCTTGAGCTTATGGGAAATGTATCTAATTTATTAAATGCTCAAATGAATGCAATACATTCCAAAATCGATGGAAAAAGAAAGACTTTTATTGTAAAAAATAAAGAGAAAGAGTAAACAATTTAGAATTAAATAAGTAAGATAAAGTAGGTTACAATGCCTACTTTTATTGTTAGAAAAAATATTAAAAATTTCTTGAAAAAATGTGTAAAAATTATTGACAAAGGTATATGCGTTTTGGTAAAATATGTAGGTAACCGTTGATATTCCTCAGTAGCTCAGTGGTGGAGCAGGCGGCTGTTAACCGCAAGGTCGTAGGTTCGAATCCTACCTGAGGAGCCATTATAAGAGATGCAGGTAACCTTATCTGCATCTTTTTCATTATTTCCGCTTTCAATTTTTCTATTTATATTATTATTTATAATTAATAAGTCTATCTCGGCATTATCACCACTTAAATCGTTGTTATTCCCACTTTTTACAAGGTCTTTATATTTTATGTCTAATGAAAAATTCCCGCAGAATTTTGCGGGAATTACATTTATATAGACTTCAACATAATTTTTATAAACTACAACTTTATTTAGGAATGTATTGACTATAATCTTCCTTTTATCAAAATCTGACTTTTTATCTGCAAGAATTTTTTGTGCTTTCACAAAAGCCTTCTTCACTTCGTCTTTGTCTATTTCAATTTTAGCATTGTTGATGATTTCTTGTTCAATTATTTTCAAGGTTTCTTTCTTTTCGCTGTCTAACTCTTTTAACTTTTTACTTAACAAGTCATTAAATTCGCCATTGGCAATAACATTTATAACATTTTGCATTTGAATTTCAATTTTATCAACTTTACTTTGCAAATTGCTTATAAGTTTTGTGTTCCCTTTATGCTCTATAACAAAATTATGGTATTCTTCAAATAGGTCATCAACTATCGTTTCACTTGATAAAACCTTTAAAATCTCATTTACAACATAATCTTCTAAATCGTCTCTTCTAACACCTGTGTTATTGCAATAATCTTCTTTTGGAACATCGTGGCGGTATCTTCCGTTTCCTACACATTTATAATATACGTGCTTTTTTGCTTTTGTTTCCTTTTTCCAACCTTGATAACTTTTTCCACATTCTCCACAAATAACTTTTCCAGCAAGTAAATAGTTCTCTTTCACATTACTTGGCGTTTTATGAACTCGCAGTGCAAGTATTTTTTGAACATTTTTAAATGTTTCTTCCGATATAATTTGTGGTAAGCCACCTTTTATTCTTATTATTTCGCTTTCGTCATTTAACTCTTTACTTACGCCATTTAATGTGAGTTTTTTGCGATATTTATTGAAAACATAAGTGCCTGTGTATCTTTCATTTCGCAAGATATTGTCAATGGAAGTGGTGTTTTTGAAAGGTCTTCCTTTATAATCTTTGAACCCTAACTCATTTAACTTATTTATTATCTCACTTCGCTTTTTACCTTGCAATGTCATATTAAACATTAATTTAACCGCTTCGGCATTTGTTGGCTCTATTACGGTATCGTGTAGTGGCATACCTTTTTTATTATACATAATCTCGCCATTAACAATTTTAGGCACACGCATATAGCCATAAGGTGGTAAACCACCACAACACATTCCTTTATATGCGTTCTCTTTTAAATCTTTCATAGTTTCACGAGCAAGATTTGCTGAATAGTATTCTGCAATACCTTCAAGCAAACTTTCCATAATTACACCCTCGGGCGTATCTTCTATTCTTTCTAAAACTGAATATAATTTTACGCCATTCATTTTGAGCATTCGTTTATAAAATGCACTATCATATTTATTTCGTGCAAACCTATCAAGTTTATGAACTAGAACAAGGTTAAATTCTCCGTATTTGCTATCTTGTATCATTTGTTGAAACTCTGGTCTTCTTGCATTTGTTGCTGAAAACCCTTCGTCCACATACCATTTACTTATTATAATATCGTTATCTTCGGCATACTTTTTGATTGCTCTTTTTTGTGCGTCAATGCTTTCTTCTCTTTGGTTATCACTACTAAATCTACAATAACCAACTGCATATATTTGATTTCTACTCATCTTTGTTTTCTCCTTTATCATTAATTAATTCGTATAGCAAGTTTAGTAATGGTGCCAAGTTGACACTTTCTTCGCTATTAACTCATTCTCATTTTGTTTCTTTAAGAGTTTTTTTATTTAATACGCATTTAATTTTATCCATATAAACATCTCCTTACATTTTCTTTTTTTATTATTATTTATAAATAAATAAATAAATAAATACATATCTCCGCAAAAATAATTTTCTGCGTTCATAATATTATACAGTCGTTTTTAACTAGAACTTATTTTCGTCTAATAATGCGATTAATTGATTTAAAAGTTCTATGTCGTGCGTTGCAATGCAATATTCAATAAA
The DNA here is from genome assembly GCA_944349415.1 of uncultured Clostridia bacterium. Classification (GTDB taxonomy): domain Bacteria; phylum Bacillota; class Clostridia; order Christensenellales; family UBA1242; genus Caccovivens. The sequence goes on along the minus strand of CALVMX010000036.1, from coordinate 5,148 downwards.
CGCAAGTATTTTGGTTTTTAATAAGTCGGCTATACATTCGGTCAAACCACTTTCAAATTTTAGAGCATTTTTAAACTTTTTCTCCATTCGTTTTCTCCTTTTAATTAATTTTAATATATTTTACAGTCAAAAATCGAGCCTTTGCCGTTCATTTTATTTAGGCAACAAAAAAAACGACCTTGAAAAATGGTCGCTCTCTCAGTATATATAGGTTAAACTCCGCAAAATACGGGCTATTTAGGGCTTTAACTATTTAATGTATCAAATATAGGATAACAAGCGGGAGACAGGGTAAAGCCCATATTTAAAACTATTTGAATGAACTTGTCCTTATCTGTAATTTTGTAAATAGTTCCATATTTTTCAATAGCCGAATTATATAACAAGTTTGCTATCAACATCTCACTATCATAATTATTAATTTCAAATAATACTTGTAGCCCTTCGCTTGTTAAAATTTGCATTTTGTCCACAATTTTATATAAATCAAACCTTTCATCTTCAACTTTAAATCTCATATTCGTTCTCCTTTCGTGTTTTCGCTCTATATATAATTTAGCGGACTTATTAATTATAAATAATGATAAAAAATGAAAATTTTAAAAAAGAGAAGTCAAAAGACTTCTCCCACATATCTATGTAAATATAAATTAAAATATCAGTCGTCAAAACTTTCGCACTTAGGACATTTATTTGAATAAGGTGTTTCGTCTATAATCTTATTTAAAACTTGTTTATCAAGTTCTAAGCCTATAGATTTTAATTGTTCACTTGCTAATTTTTCCGTTTGCTCTTCATCTAATTTCCCAGTTAGTCGGCAAACTGCACCACAAGCACAATATTCAATAGCACCTATCTTATTCAAAATGTTTTTTAAGGTGCTCTCGTATTCTTGTTTATCTAATTCAAAACTCATATTTGACCCCTTTAATTTTACAAAATATATTATATAAAATAAAAATTAAAAAGTCAAATAAACTGTATATATTGACAAAAAAAGACCGCTTATTTGCGGTCAAGATTTTCTACTATTTTTATTTATAATATTACCTAAGTCATCTTTGTATTTTCGGTATAGCAAAATTCCAATAGCGATTGCTTCAAAAATAAATACACCACCAGCAAAGCAGAATGTTATTAATTGTAAGGTAACCAAAATTGCAATCATACTTGGAGTTTTGATAACACTAGCCAAAATTATAATTACAAGTGCTGGAATAAAATATATTATAGGGACTAATATTGCTGCTTTTGCTAACTTGCTAAGTTTTTTCCATTTGCTTTGTTTTCTATTTGATGTGTCTGCATTTACTGTTATTTGATTTTTTGATATAGAAAGCTCCATCACTTTTTCTTGTTTTTCTTTGTCTGCTTCTAGCATTTCAAACGCTTCTTTAATACTTTCAGCACCTTTGTAAATATAATCTAAAAGTTGCCCAGCATATTTCGCTTGTGAAACTGAGATTATATCAATTTCTTCAATTTGATTGTATAATTTTCCTATTTGCAAATTGGTTTGATTTACTTTTTGTAGATATGATTTACGTAACTTATCTAACTGTTTGATTTTTTCTTCGTATTCATTTAGTTTTTGGGGATAAATTTGTTCATTATAAATTAAATTTTGCTGATATTCTTCATTTTGTCTATTAAAATTTTTTATAGACATTTTGTTTTCATAATAGTTTTTACAAACAAAATAAATCGCTGTATAAGTTATTGCATAAGTAATAATCATTAAAATTGCAAGTGGGAGTGCTCTGGATAAATTACCCGTATATGGTAAGATAAAGATGATTAAACAAACCAAACAGCACACCGAGCAAAATATATTGATAATTAATTCAACTATGAAAATAGCAGATTTTTGTTCGCCTACTTTTATTTTTTGTTTTGCCATAAGAAATAAAGTTATTGCCACTATTATAAATAATGGAACAAAGGCTATTAAAAAAGAGCCAGATAGCCATTCAAAAACATTTGCAATAAAAAATCCAGCACTCAACGCCAAAGAAATTGTTCCAAATATAATTGCTAAAACCAAAACGAATACAATAGACTTATGTTCAGCAGGGAATGGTTTTATCAGTGACTTTTTTAATGGTTTTGCGTCTAACACTCCAAGTTTTTTATCTATGAGTTCTTCATTTCCGCTTAGTTCAACTTTTTTATTCCAATTTACTTTACTGTCTGTAACATCAAAGATGGTCGTGTCTTGCAAACTTTCAATTTCAGCCCAAGCATTTGCAACTTTTTTCAATTTATCTTTGGTAACTTTTAAATCTTCCATCTCTCACTCCCAATATAATAATAAATATTAACATAAAACTTGACAAAAATCAAATAAAATCACATACATTGTAGTGAATATTTTATTTTTGATTTGGAGCGTGAGTATAGTTACCACATAAAAAAGCCTATAATTTAATTAATATTAAATTAAATTTGAGGTTTTTATGTTAAGTAGAGAAGAGATAATTGAGAGAATAGGAATAGCAAGACATAATGCGGGGCTTTCAGCAAAGGCACTTTCCGAACTTGCTGGGCTAAATAAGGGCTATATCAATAGACTTGAAAACGGAAAGGACTTTTTACCTAGTCTTGAAGCACTTTTAAATATTATTGATGCTTGTGGAATAAGTGAAGAACAATTTTTTTATCACGATATAAACACCTATAAGCAAGATATGGAACTTATAAACTCAATGAAATATATTTCAAATGAAAAGAAACTTGCCATTGCAACTTTACTTAGAAAAGAAGATTAATTAAATATGTTTGTTAGGTCTATATTTTCAAAACTTTTATCTTTTATAAGCCCAACAACTACTGCTTGATAACCTCGTTTTTTAAGTTCGTATTGAATTGTTTTCATAATCTCAATGACATCGTTTTCAAGATGACCACCATTTGAACCACACGCAAACATTTTTGGTTTATTGTCATACATATTGGAAATACCCCCTTAAATCGTGTTATTTCCCGCTTTATACATTCGGTTTAATTATTTATGTAATTATAAAAATTAAATAAGGGATAGCGGAGAATTTTTTATTTCGGTAGATTTTTATTCGTTCAATAAATTTAGCACATTTTTAGTGCCTTATTAATTATAAATAATGATAAAATCTGAAAAATAAAAGAGATAGGTCTATAAGAACCTATCTCTCCACCTTAGAAAATGTTTTCTTCATTCTCAAAGATATTGTTTTGTTGAAATAACTCATTCTCATTAAAAATTGAATATTCGTCTTTTAATTGTGAGTCGGTTTTATCTTGTAAAACCTTTTCAACAGGAATGATGATATCTTCAAAAAGAATGTTTTCATCTTCTAAGGTTTTGTCGAGAAATTGTTCGGTGTTAACATTATAAATAAACGCACTATCTAAATAAACTTTATTATTATACATGTGTGTCTTTCTGTTAACGCGTCCCAATTTGTCAGAACTATTTAATAACTTTATAGCAGTATCCTTGTCCACAATTTTTGTTGTTTTTTCAACTCGTGGGAGATTTCTGCTTGTTCTTATAAATTTGGCAAACTGGGGTAATTTTGTGTATTCTGGATTTTCTTCTTGAATGGTGTTATCTTTAAATTTAGTCAAATAGCCTAAATCGTCAGACTCTTCACCATCTCTTGAATTACGAATATTTACATTTCCGTGCACTCAATGTTCTTTTAACCAAGAACGATTAAGAACAGGGGCAAGTTCAGTGAATATAACAACAAGATGACAATGATAATGATTAAAATCTTTATTGCAATCTATTGCTTCTATATATTCAATCTTGCCATAATTATTTTTAAAGTTGGTAACGAACTTTTTGACTTCATAAGTAAAATTATCAAAATTAATAAACTCTTTTGATGTCAAAGTTATTTTTTTGAATTTACCTTTTTGTAAATCAACATCAGCAATACGCTCTGCATAATTTGCAAGATTTGTTTTGTATTCCTTTGTTGACATAAAAGGTATTTCTTCATTAACAACTCTTCTTGTTCAACCTTTGCGGTTGACTGTTTTTAGGTGTTGGGCACCTTTTAAGTGTCCAACTCTTTTTATTGAGGTTACATCGTTTTTATATTGTGTAATCTCAAAATTTATATCAGCCATAAGCTTTTCTCCTTTTAAAAATTTAAATTGTTATTAATTATAAATTATAATATAAAGAGAAAAGTTGGCTAACTCGTATTTCAGATTTTAATAATCTTATCCTCCTTTATTTTCCCCAATTTCTCGACATATACATTATATCAAGATAATATAAATTTTTCAAGTAATAACGAGGTTGGACCGACTTTTCTCTTTTATCTTTACCTATTAACTGTATATAATTTTATTATCGTTATTTAATCGTTATTTTTTCTTTTTATAATATTATTTATAATTAATACGACCGACTACAATATAATTATACACTCATATTTCTCAAACAACTCTTTTTGCCAAATTCAATATGAAGTAATTTGTTTTTAGGTAATACCTTACGAATTGTGAAGAACTTCCATAATTTCTCCTTTCCACTTAAAATCTCTGTATCATATTTAATCTTGCTTGCCTTATATCGTCTATTATTAAATTTGGCGAACATATTATCGTGCATATCGGTTACACGGGAGAAAACATCTGGGGAGCCAAAGAAGACATAGTAATATGTCTTTTATTTTTTTATAAATTGACAATAGGATTCGAACCTACGGTTCGCCCGTTCCGGCGGGGCAAAGCGCAGTTTGCCCGTTCAAGCGAAAAAACATTCTGTTTTTTTAATCGCTCTCACCCTACCTGAGGAGCCAAAATATGCACACCAAGTATGGTGTGTTTTTTTAATTAAGTTTACGACCTTGTGGACACCATTTTATGGTGTAACTGCGAAAGCAGTTTAACAGCCGTTTTTTTATTGGGGTCCCCGAAAGTACTTGTTACTTTTGGGGAAAAGGAGCAAACAAATGAGTGGTAAGACTTTTGTTCCCAACAAAAGCCAAAACGAAGTGCAGTTTGTGACGCAAACCGCAAGGTCGTAGGTTCGCCCGTTCCGGCGGGGCAAAGCGCAGTTTGCCCGTTCAAGCGAAAAAAACATTCTGTTTTTTTAATCGCTCTCACCCTACCTGAGGAGCCAAAATATGCACACCAAGTATGGTGTGTTTT
>CALVMX010000035.1 GCA_944349415.1 uncultured Clostridia bacterium | reverse complement strand
AAAAACTACGCTCTAGCATTTGTTTTCGCCACTTTGCGACCAAATACAATTCGCACTTCGTTGGCGTTTTGTCGCAACTTTCTTTCGTAGTATGTTGTTCCAAGAATAGTTACAGCCACGGGCTGTTGGACGCTTAGCGGATGACAATTCCGCCATAAAAATAGGGACCCCGAAAATAATTAATTTTTGGGAAAAAGGAAAATAATCCGAAATATATTGAGGATTATTTTTATTTATCAATTTTCGATTCTCTTTTTTTGTAAATTTAAAAAGTTGAAATTTGATTTGCTTTTTTTATAAAAATAATTAGGATTATAAGTTATTTCGACTAATTTAGTTAAAATTCGGCGAAAATTTGATTCTATTTTAAGTGGTAATTTAATAAAATAGAGCTACAACCATTTTTAAAAGGAGAGCTATATGCCATATTTTGTTACTGAACCAGTTAAAATTGAAGGAACGAGTCTTGGATATTCCATATATCCATATCAATTTTCTTTTTTTGATAATTTTCGAGCAAAAGAAGAGAATTCTGTAAGGTTATATATTTTTGAACTCAAAGAAAGTGAATTTATTGAGATAGAAAAGCCATTGTTTAAAAAAGATTTTTCTATAAGTATGCAAAATTCTGTTGTTATTGAAGAAACTTTAAAAAAGTTTGTCGTCGAAAACGAACAATATGTCAAAAATATAGAAGATCTACAAAAGTTTTTCTCTAAAACGCACGAGGCTTCAAAATAAGCTCTTTTCTTCTTGCTTAAAATCATTTTTTATGCTATTATTTTATAGAAAATGGAACAAGCAAAGAAAAAGATTTTACATAACAGACCTATTTTTTATTCCTTTTTGGCACTGATATTATCTATCACGGCGACAAGGTTTATTTTTCAGTTGAATGTGACATATCTTGTGCTTATTTCGGTTGCTTTGCTTGCCCTTGTCGGCGTTTTAATTTATTTCAAGAATTTTTATTTTCTTCTTATAATTATTTCCGTTATGCTTTTAGGAGTTTGCCTGTTTTTTATTGGAGTTAAAACTTTTGAAGGTAAGGAATATATCGGCACTCAAGTTGTCGAAGCACGAATTTCTGATGATATAGTAAATAATATCGGCAAACCAGAATATAAACTTGTGGATGTTAAGATAAACGGCAAAAGCGAAAGTAATATGTATGCTACAATATACGGGTATGGCGAGCAATTAGAGGTTGGAGATATTATAACCTTTGAAAGCGAAATTCAAAACAACAAGCTATTTAGCCTTGGAAGCTTTTACCTCTCTTACTATCGCGATAATGCTCCTTATCTTGTCAATGTGGATATTGATGATGTGCAGATTATTGGGCGAGATTTTACACTTGATGAACGGTTTAGAGTGAAAGTCAAAGAGTTATTATATGAAAGCATGGGCGTAGAAAATGGGGTGACCGCTTTCGCCGTTTTGTTTGGTAACACAAATGATATAAGTGACGAAGTGTATGACACCTATCAAAATTCAGGAATTTTACATTTACTTGCTGTCAGTGGTTTGAATGTCACATTTTTAATAACACTTTTAGGTTACATATTAAAACTTTTCAAGGTCAATAGGTGGACAAATTTCCTTGTTTGTTTTTTCGTGCTTTTTATCTACATTTATCTTTGCGGATTTGCTCCGTCCATTGTAAGAGCTGGTATTATGGGAATCATCTTTCTTGCCTGTTCACTATCGGGCAAATGTTATGATGGATTAAATGTTTTGGGACTTGCCGGCATCTTGACTTTGGTCTTTTCTCCACTGTCTGCATTAGATAATGGTTTTTTAATGAGTTATTTTTGTGTTTTGGGTATATTCACAATACATCCAGTTTTGTCGAGAGGCCTTAGAAAATTTATGCCAAAATTTGTGGCAGATTCTTTTTCCATTTCGATAAGTTCGCAAATTATGATTTTGCCATTCATGGCAAGTTTTTACACAAATTTTAACCTTTTATCTTTTTTCTTGAATTTAATTGTTGTGCCTTTATTTGGAATTATTTATCCTATTCTTTTTGTCGCAGCAGTTTTATGTGTCTGCATGCCATTTCTTGATTTTATTTTAGTTTTGTGTGGCTATGGTCTTTCTTTTGTCCTTCTCTGTGCCAACTTTTTTGCCGGAACAAGTTTAGTTATCTCGTTGAAACCGATAAATGCTGTGGTTTCTGCTTTTATGTTTGCTTTTCTATTTTCTATGAGTCAATATGTAATGGTTAAATGGCAAAATAGAATTGTTATATTGAATATTTTTGCCACTTTAATGCTTTCATTTGTGCTCGTGTTTGATTTTGCTCCAATAGCCTACAAACCTTCAATTTTGTATTCATACACCTATGGTTATGATATGGTAATTTTTACAAACAGTGAGAATCATTCGCTAGTGGTGGATGGCGCATGGTATAACAATATAAACAATGGACTAAATGTCATAGGTGCCAATGATGTTGTAGGGCATGTTGCTCTCAACCATACGCTATCACAAAAAGATATGGAAAACTTAAATTCCGATTACTATTTTTATAATCAAAATTTGACGGTGTATGAGGGATGTGAGCCTTTATATTCGGGCTATGAATATTCCTTTGGAGGTTTTGCTGTCTCCACTATTGAATATTCGTCAGAGCTAGTCGGCCTTCAAATAGTTTTTGATGATATTTCATGTTTTGTCATTAATGATAGATGTTATTATAATCTAGAATTAGCGACTTTTATTGATGCTTTAAATTTCGACTATATCATTATGAATGAAACGGCACTCTTGTTTGCACCATTTAGCGAAGAAGTGGTCTTGACCTATGCAAATACACCAAATTCCAGTCAAAACTACAAGGACTTCGGCAGTATGCTTTTATTGTTAGGCGAAAATGATTATAATTTAAGGAGGGTAGATTAAAATGAAAACATTAAAACAGAGGTTAGCTAAAAAAATTGAGCCATGCTATCTTATTCAAGGAGAGGATATTCTTCTGTATGATAAGGCGTTAGATATGATTAAAAACGCTTGCCATTTGGAATTATTGGAATTTAATTTCCTAAAATTTGATGACGATACTTTTAATGGAGATTTAGTTATTGACACTCTCCAAACTTTGCCTATGGGAAGCGAGAAAAAAGTGGTGCTTTTAAAGAATATCTCAAAATTTAACGAGGATTTCAAAAAGAAACTTACAGCTTATCTTAAAGCTCCTCTTTTGTCTACCTGCCTTGTCATATTTGATTTCTATAATAAATTTGACTTTATTATAAGCGAGAAAATAAGTGCAAAAAGGCTCGACGAAAACAGTTTAGGCGAAATTGTTAAAAGCGAACTTGCAGAGAGCGGAAAAAGTATCGAAAACGATGCGTTGAAGTTACTGCTTTCGTATTGTTGCGACTATTATTCGCTTATAAAAAACGAACTTGAAAAGCTAAAAAGTTGTAATTTTGACGTAATTACCACAAAACAAATAGAGGATATGGTTACCCGTGAAGTGGAGTATACTGTTTTTGAACTTACTGAAGCCTTGTCAAAGAAAGACGGCGATAAAGCATTGAATCTATTGAATTTAATGGGAAAGGACACCAAGACTTTTAATCTTATCTTGAATCACTTTAGGCGACTCTTTTTTGTGGCAATATCCAAAGAGAGCGACCAAGAACTTGCCAAGCTTTTAAATGTCAAAGAATTTGCCATAGTTAAAGCACGCCAGCTTGCTAGAAACTTCTCTAAAATTCAACTTAAAAATATTTATGAACTATTAGATAATGTGGATTTATATATCAAAAATGGTCAAATGCAAATTGAAAATGCTTTATATTATTTGATTTTTGGTATTCTTTATTGCTAAAATATATTATATACTAATGTAGGAGACAAAATGGAAGAATTAACATTGGAAGAAATTAAAGAGGAATTTTTACAAATTTTCTATGACAACATTGAACGTGACGGGGCGGAAGAGCTTTTGGAATTTTTGGAAAGGTCTGACTTTTTTACCGCACCTGCCAGCACACGTTTTCATTCTGCTTTTGAAGGTGGACTGTGCCAACACAGCGTTAACGTTTATAAACGTTTTGTAAAACTTTTGGAAGGAGAATACGGTCAGGAGTGGGAAAATGTTATCTCTCGTGAAAGCGTGGCAATTATCGCTCTACTTCATGACATATGCAAAGTTAACACCTATAAAGTCGATCAAAAAAATGTGAAAAAAGACGGTGTTTGGGTGCAGGAACCTTTCTACAAAGTGGAAGATTCTCTGCCATACGGTCACGGCGAAAAATCTGTGTATATGATTTCCGGTTTTATGAAATTGACGCGTGAAGAGGCAATGGCAATAAATTGGCATATGGGCGGTTTTGATCCAAGAATAAAAGAAGGAAGTGTTCGGCTTGCTGATGTGTTCTATCGTTATCCGATAGCCTTTATATTCCATACAGCCGACAACATGGCGACTTATCTAGATGAGAAACAACCTAAAAATTAGAATTTTGTAAAAAAATCTTAAAAAAAGCATTTTCTTTTAAAAAGGGTATTGACAGAAAAACGATTTTAAGGTATAATATAGACAAGTAAACGAGGAGGTTTATATGGCAAAATTAAAATATGACGAATTAACTATAGATTCTAAAAAAGAAGTTGATGAGCTTATTAAAGCCATTGATATTTTAAGCACCGATAAAGATTATGAGGATGTCTCAAAAGTTGTTGATATTGTCGACATGAAATTGCCTATTGACTGCAAGAGAGCAAAATTGGAAGCTGATATGGCGGCAAGTCCTAAAAAAATATTTAAATTAACAACAGGACTTAGCACCGATAAATCAGTTCTATACTATTTTGCAAAAGATTATCCAAAAAAAGAACTGCAAGGAAAAGCTTTCATAGTAAAAACAGAAAAAGGTACAACCTCAATTTATGCAGTTAATGCGGTGGTTAATGCAGCAGCAGATCCAAAAATTGTTAAAGCCATGACTTGTAAAGGTTTTGCAAAAGACTTAACAACGATTTCAACAAATTTTAATAGAATTAGAGCATATGACGATGGCCGCGGAGCAACTAAAACTGAGAAGAATTTAAAATTTATTGGGCACCTTGGTTCAATTATAAAAGATGGTATTCCTAAGATTAAAATAGAGGATCAAAAAGATGTTGTTGCATGTTTTGATATTAAAACTCCAGTTAGATCAGTTGTTTATGATAAAAAACCTAAAACAATTTTTGGTAAAATAACTCCTAGAACGCTTAATGCATATCGAACTAAGAAAAAATTAGGAAAAGAGTCTCGCATTTCCGGTCCTGGATGGCCATTGCATATTCATAAAGTAGAAAAAACAATTGCTGATAAACCACAAATAAAAGATGACACAGTTCAACTTCTTTTTATTGTAGATTCAGATAATCCAAACGAACCTCTTAACGTATTTTTAAATATTAATCCAGAAGGTCTTACTAAGGACAAAATGTACACATATGATGCTAAAAAAGGTGTCATAAAAGACAAAACAGGAGCAGAACTTCCTATTGACGTAATAAATAACACAGAAACATGTCCTCCTAATTTATTTAAAGTTGCAACGAATAAAATAAAGATATTAGATGATAAGCATGTTGCAATTGATATGTATGAGCATGGGACTAGGATACCAAAAAAGGGAGAAGCTTCTAGAAGAGTTGTTATGGAAGTAGGAACTCCAATTATTAGTCTTCTATTAGAAGCTCAACGCAGTAATGATGAAAATAGTATTATCAATAGATTAAGTGGTCTCAGAACAGAATTAGGAACAGAAGGCTGGAAATCAGTTGAAAATTTAAATGCAAATAAAAATAAAAGTCTTAAAGATGCTGTAGACTCAAGCATAAGTGATGAAGACAAGAATAGGCAAGGGCTTTGGTCTAAGATTTCTCCAATGCTTAAATCTGATAATGTAAAAATTGGGCTATGGAAACTCTTCTTAGGAGCTGTTGCTACTGTTGGAATAACTCTCGTTTTATCAAATGGTGCAGCGGCGGTAGGACAAATTAGTTTAGGTGCAAACTCTGAAAGAGCTGCAAATGCAGCTGCAGCTATGGCAAAGCCGGCTATCGAACAGGTTGGAGATTTTACACAAGTAGATACTATGGTTTTGCGTTCAAGCAATGGTGCAACGGTAAACGTAACTACAAAAACAACGCTTAAAAAAGGATTATTAAATTATAAATATGATCCTTCTACAAATAAAATAACGACATCTGAAGGAACAGCTCAAGATCTTATTGCAAATCAATTTAAAGTTCAAACTGAATCAGGTAGACAAGAAATTGTAAGTGCAAATGCTGTTGCTAAAAAGGTTTCAGCATATGGTAAAGTCATGTCATATAGTGGAATTTTTAGCAATGATTCTATTTATCAAAACGAAACAAGCATTGGACTTGCAAGAGCATTGGGCGAAGCTGTTGCAAATGAAACTAAAACTGTCAGAGGCCTTAATCTTAAAAGCGAAGATGGCGAAGTTAGTGTTGTGTATCCAGATGGAACAGGATCAAAGGATTCATTTAAAGCAGCTCTTGAGAATGCTGGCTATTCTAGTGATCTTGCTGCTCAAATGACAACTGAATATACTAATGCTTTTACAGCCGCAATGAATGTTCAAGCAGAAGACAATGCTTCATTTGATGCTACAGAAGATCCAACTCTTCCAGAAGGCTATGATGAAATTTATGATGCTGAAGATGTATATTATACAAACAATACAACCTTGCAAACAACATTAAACAAAATAGTTGGGTTATCTAAGTTTAACATAAACACTATTAATGTTGTTAGCACAGATTCCGGTAGTCTTGTGACAATTTTTGTGACTCCTCAAAATGATACCTCAGTAGCATACGAAATCAGCTTTAATAGTGATAGCACAATTAATACAACGAGAGAACTTTGTACTGCTCTTGAAAATGCAATTAAAAACGATGATTATAGCAAGACAACTTTCAAATCAATTGATACTGTTTTGAGTCAAGTTGGAAGAAAAACCGCGACAATCAATAGCTATAAAAATGGTTTCATTCAAGGTGTAGAACAAAAATTAGGAGCTTCTCTTCAAGAAGGTGGCAATATCTATGTTTACTCCAACGCGAAAGCAGGAGAATTTGAAGTTGCATATATAAATGCAAATTCGACAATAACCTTTGATGGTTTTGTAGAAGGAAATGTAGGAGGGATAGAATTACCTGCAATTGGAGCATTTTATGTTACTGGAGGTCAATTCCAAGCACAAAATCCTTATACAGTTAAATCTAACATTACTACAACAACCTACAATAATCAAGGCGAAACTCATATTGAGCAAGATCTTGCGACTCCAGAAAATGATGGACGAGAAATGTAATAACAGAAATATTTTTAAACTATGAGTAGAAAAAGGTAGTGAAAAAATTCTCACTACCTTTTTTATTTGACTTATTAAATTAATTTGCTAAAATTTAAATTTTTGTAAAACTATTAAACTTTTATATTTTACAGTTTATTTATTATCGATTTGACTTCGTCCAACAACTTAGCAATAAGAAGGCCATCAATAGCGGCATGGTTTACTTGAAGAGAAACATTAATCCATCGCTCGCCTTTTTCGTTTATTTTCATTTTATCAAAACTAATATGTGGAACAAAAGAGTTTCGTTGAACATCTTGAGGATGCGTTATATGTGTAAATTCAAACCAAGGAGCACAAGAGATATAGGCAATAACTTGACTTCTTCTCGCGTTAGGAGGCAAAGGTTCAGTAAATGTGGTCTGGTTTTGTAGTTTCTTTTTCGTTTCGTGGCAAAATTTTTCAATGTCCGAATAATATTTGCAAGTAATAATTTTGAATATTTCTTCACCTTGCTTGTTTGCACAAATATTGCAAAATTCGCCATCTTCAACAACGATTTTACCTTTGATAGAGCGGATCATAAACTCTTCGAATTTTAAAAGTGCGGTATAAAAGATGTGACACATACAAAAATAGAAAGATAAATCTTTCGACTTTGCAAACTTGTAAACCTTTGATACTTCTAAAGGTGTGCAAAGCGAGATTTGTGGAATATCGAATTGATAGTATAAATTAAAAATATCCTTACGGTTCCATGATTCTAAATCAATTTCTCTCATAAAACTTCCTTTGATATATAATATACTATAAAAACAAAATTTTTCAAACTGTTTTAATATATAAAAAAGTAAAGATTTAGATTTCTCTTGTCTAACATAATAACATTTTCTTTTTCCCAAAATGATTTGCATTCGGGAGAACCCTATTTATGCTAATCGTCCAACAACTCATGGCTGTTCTTATTTATGCTAATCGTCCAACAGCCTGTGGCTGATTCTATTCTTGGAACAACATTCCTATGCAAAAAAGTTGCGACAAAACGCCAACGAAGTGCGAATTGTATTTGGTCGCAATGTGGCGCAGCCCGCAGCTGTTTCTACTCTTGGAACAATTTTCTTCGGAAGCTAAGTAGCGACCAACTCGCCAATGAAATGCAA
>CALVMX010000034.1 GCA_944349415.1 uncultured Clostridia bacterium | reverse complement strand
ACCTCTAATAAAATTATTTATCTTATAAAACTTTAAAATCGCTATTTTTTCGAATCTAAAATATCATTTTTGGAAGTAAAAGAATCGGTCATGGACATAGAACCAGACGCATCAGAATCGGTCGCAGACATAGAATCAGGCACGGCCTGTTTAGAAACGGTCGCGGACATAGAAATTGTCGCGGACTTAGACTCAGGCACATTGGAGTTGGTCGCGGACATAGAATCAGACGACGTCTGTTTAGAGTCGGTCGCGGACATAGAATCAGGCACGGTCTGTTTAGAAACGGTCGCGGAAATAGAGTCAGGCACGGCCTGTTCGAGAGCTTTTATTTGCACTTTTAAAACATCGGCTCGCTTAATTTTGTAAGTGGAAAAAATAAGAATGGCAATGCTTATAGCAATAGCACTTCCAAAAAAGACAATTTTACCAAGTCCAGCCTGCACTGATAACGCTTGCACCGGCTGTGTAGAGTCAAACTTAATTAAATCTAGAAGAAGTCCAATAACTAAAAGCGTGACCGAATTTGTGAAATTATAAGTAAAAGTGTAGTAGCCAGTGTATCGACCGGCATTGTTTTCTTTTGTTCTAAACTGCTCCATTGTGACCACGTCAGCATACATAGAGTGCGGTAAACTGTATAGTGCTCCAGACCCCAAACCGCAAATAAAAATACAAGGTAAAACAAACCAGAATATAAAATCACTTGTGCAATACGTTCTAAATAAAAATGTGACACTGGTAAGCGCTATTCCAACTAAAAGTAGACAGAGCGCAAATATTAGCGTCTGTTTTTTGTCATACTTTTTGACTAAATTTACCCATAAAACCTGCGACAAAATTGCCCCGCCAAAAAGACAAATCATAATAACAGAAATTTGTGTGCTGGAAAAGTGATAACAGAACGTAAAAAGGTGCATACCCACCGAAGTTATAAAAATTGAGGCAATAAGCGAAACGGAATAGCCAAGCATAACTGTTCGAAACTCTTTTTTCTTTAAAGTGTCAACGTATCCACCAATAATTTTTCCAAAGCCCTGTTTTTTAGCTTCTTTCCCAGCATTTTCCTCTTCGTAAGCACTTTTGTCATAGTTCGGCATGGAAATAACTCTTTTACGTGTCCCAAAAACAGAAATAAGTCCACAAATCAAAACCAAAATTGAATTGACAATGGCGATATAGATGTAGCCTTCTTTATTGAATTGTGTCTGCATCCCTATGCTTGCAGAAGGCATAAAAATATACATCAAAATGCTCGGTGTTATCATTCCCAAAATGTAAAAGACCGATTTAAAGCTCTGCATTTTTGTTTGGTCATTATAGTCAGGAGCAATGTCAATACAGAGCGCAGAATATGGCGTGGCAAAAAAGGTGTTAAAAGTTTCCTGCAAAAGCAAAAATCCCATAAGCCAAACAATAGCAAGGTTGGAACCTTTTTCTATCGGGCAAGTCCAAAGAAGGATGTTGCAAATGGCAAGAAGAAAGGTGGCAAAAAGCATATGAAGAAGACGCCTACCAAAAAATTTGTTTTTTGTTCTGTCCGAAAAATAGCCAATAATAGGGTCAGAAACTCCGTCCCATAGAGAAGTTACCGCAATGGTTGCTCCCACCAAAACGCCAGAAAGTCCCATAACAGAGGTAGCGAAAAACATAATAAAACTGTTGACAGTTTGTCCCATACTGCCATAACCAAGATTACCAACACCATAGCAAAGTTTAGTCCAAAAGCCTAATTTCTTTTTTTCCATAAAATAGTATATGAAAAAAGACTTTCAATTTATTTCATAAATCTTATTAATTTTCAATTTATAAATAAGTTTAATTTTTCCACTGACAATAGTCAGTTTTAAAAAATATTGAGAAAATTTGTGCTATTTATACATAGGACATCTATATTTGAAAAATTTAGTTCCCGTTCGGTAATGTCGATAAAATATGGATTTCTTTATGCTATCATTTTGATGGTTAACCAAAATTATAATAAAAGGAAAAATATGAACAATAATTACAAAATAAATACAAAAATGATTGAAAGTTATATGCAAAAACATAATCTTGATGTAGAAAAAATGGCAAAACTATGCGGTTTTGAAAAAGAAGAGTTGACGATTATATTAGAAAATAGACCTAAATATAAACTGCACCAAATTGTGCGTCTATCAAGAATTATAGGTGTTGAATATGAAAATATGTTTATATTTAAATAAACTTTAGTCTCTTTATTAAAAAAGAGCAAGTTTTCATTGCTCTTAATTTAATTCAACTTTAATGAAATTCTTTTTGCCTTTTTTAAGTAGTGCCCCACCTTCAATTTCGCTTGCTGACACTTGCATTGAAAAATCTGTCACTTTTTCGCCCTTGAATGTTATTGCTCCACCTTGAATAAGTCGTCTTGCTTCGCTTTTTGAAGGAGCGAGATTTGTCCTGAAAAGTAAATCGCAGATATTCATTGGAAAATCGCCTCTCGCAATTTCCACAACCGGTGCATCGTTTCCACCTTCAGCAAACAAGTTTTCACTCATTTTTTGTGCTTCAATAGCATCTTCTTCGCCACGAATAAATTTTGTCATTTCATAGCAAAGTCTTTTCTTCGCCTTTACAATATCTTCTTTTATAAGTCCCTTAATCTCCTCCATAGGCAAATCAGTGAATAGAGCAAACATCATCTCAACACAAGCATCTGGAGTTTGATAAATCCCTTGATAGAAATCATAAGCCGAAATCTTGTCTTTATCTATCCAAATTGCCCCTTTTTCTGTTTTTCCCATTTTCTTTCCTTCTGGAGTTAAAAGAAGTGGATTTGTAGCACCAAT
Source organism: uncultured Clostridia bacterium (assembly GCA_944349415.1). Classification (GTDB taxonomy): domain Bacteria; phylum Bacillota; class Clostridia; order Christensenellales; family UBA1242; genus Caccovivens. The sequence continues at coordinate 5,702 of CALVMX010000034.1, read as the reverse complement.
AAGTTCAATGTTTGTTCCATTTTCATAGTTAAGTTTTCTTGCAAGTTCCACACCTGCAACAATATTTCCCCATTGGTCAGCGCCACCCCATTCAAGAGTGCAGTTATATTCCTTATTTAAATGAATGAAATCGTATGCCTGCATTGGCATATAGCCAAGTTCAAAAAGTGTAAGTCCGCCTTCTTTAATACGATTTGCATAAATTTCATTTGCAAGCATCTTATTCACATTGAAATGTCTGCCTATATCACGCATAAAGTCGACGTAGTCATAACCTGTGAACCAGTCTTTATTGTTGACAATAATTGCTGGATTATCCCCGTCAAATTCAAGGAAAACTTTGAGTGAATTTTTGATTTTTTCTATATTAGAATTGATAGTGTCTTTATCAAGCACCTTTCTCATTTCACTTTTTCCAGTCGGGTCTCCGATAGAAGCTGTCGCACCACCCATTAAAAGCACAACTTTATGTCCTGCTTGTTGGAAACGACGTAAAATGCAATATGGAACGCAGTGCCCAATATGCAAACTATCGACAGTAGGGTCTGTTCCTTCATATAAAGCGATAGGCTTTCCGCTTTCCAGAGTCTTTTTAAGAGCCTCTTCATCAGTGCATTGATATAAAAGCCCCCTTTCTTTCAAAACATTAAAAAGATTTGTGTCCACTTTGTTCATTTTTCTCTCCAAATTATAGAAAGTATATCAAAGAAAAATTTTAAAGTCAACAAAACTAAATCTTTTTTATCTTATTTTTTAGTTAATAAAATTTTCCTCCAATATTATCATTTCATTTTGAAATTTTTTCCCAATTTGTTATAATTATTTTCGGTAAAGGAGTAAAATTTATGAGTTGTGTAAAAAATATGAGTGGCTTCGGACCATCTCCTATTCCACAAGAAGGTAAATGGGACCAAGTCAAAGAAATCACTTCCATTTCTGGTTTTTCTCACGGTTGCGGTATGTGTGCTCCACAGCAAGGCACTTGCAAACTCACCCTCAATGTGAAAAACGGAATTATTAAGGAAGCACTTATTGAAACAATTGGTTGCAGTGGTATGACACATTCTGCTGCAATGGCTGGCGAAATCTTGATTGGAAAAACAATTTTGGAAGCTTTGAACACTGACCTTGTTTGTGATGCTATCAATGATGCTATGAAAAATCTCTTTCTTCAACTCGTCTATGGAAGAAGTCAGTCAGCTTTCTCACTTGGCGGGCTTGAAGTTGGAGCATCAATGGAAGATTTAGGAAAATACAAGACAAGCCAAGTTGGAACAATTTTCTCAACTGAAAAAACAGGTGTTCGCTATCTTAACCTTACAGAAGGCTATATCACAAAAATGGCGCTTGACGAAAATGACGAAGTTATCGGCTACGAATATGTTAACCTTGGACTTCTTCTTAAAAATATGACAAGTGATGAAAACCTTTCTTGCAAAGAAGCTCTTCAAAAGTCGACAAAAGTTTATGGTAGATTTGATGACGCGAAAAAAGTCATTAATCCAAGAGGTGAATAATGGAAAATTATGTAAATGAAACCTTAAAGAAATATAATTTAAAAAGTCTTGAAGATGCTAAAAAGGTTTGTTTAGATAAAAACATAGACGTTGAGAAAATTGTTCGCGAAATTCAACCAATTTGCTTTGATAATGCTGTTGAAGCATACACTCTTGGAACGGCTATCGCTCTTCTTTCAAAAACAAAAAATGCGTGCGAAGCTGCTGAAAAAATCGGCGAAGGACTTCAAGCATTTTGCGTGAAAGGTTCTGTTGCAGATGAGAGAAAAATTGGACTTGGACACGGCAACCTTGCCTCCCGCCTACTTGACGAAGAAACAAAATGTTTCTGCTTCCTTGCAGGCCACGAAAGTTTTGCAGCTGCAGAAGGAGCAATGGGAATAGCAAGAACGGCAAACAAAATCAGAAAAACTCCACTTAAAGTCATTTTAAATGGACTTGGCAAAGATGCTGCATATATCATCGCAAGAATCAATGGTTTCACCTATGTGAACACCAAATTTGATAGAGAAAGCCAAAGTTTGAAAATTTTGGGCGAAAAGGCCTTTTCAAAAGGAGAAAGAGCGGCTGTTAAAATTTATGGTGCCTATGACGTTTCCGAAGGTGTGGCAATTATGCAACATGAAAAGGTGGATGTTTCTATAACCGGAAATTCCACAAATCCACTTCGTTTCCAACACCCAGTTGCTGGAACTTACAAAAAATGGTGCTATGAAAATGGCAAAAAATATTTCTCAGTGGCCTCTGGCGGTGGCACAGGAAGAACACTTCATCCAGACAACATGAGATGCGGCCCTGCAAGCTATGGAATGACCGACACTATCGGCAGAATGCACAGTGACGCGCAGTTCGCTGGCAGTAGTTCCGTTCCTGCACACGTTGCCATGATGGGCTTTATCGGAATGGGCAATAACCCAATGGTTGGAGCAACCGTTTCTCTTGCTGTCGCTGTTGCTTTAGCGTAAATTTTAAAATCAAAATGAGTCTTTCATTTTGATTTTTTATTTTCTTTAAACTTAAAATCTAAAATTTGCATATGAAATATAATACAAAAATTCAAAATTAAATTTGCAATATTAAAAAAAACAGACGCGGTCTGAAAAGGAGAATTTATGAATCAAAAAGTTGAACAATGTGTCATTTTAATGGCAGGAAAAGGCACAAGATTTTTACCAGCAACCCGTGCAGTTGCCAAAGAACTTTTCCCAATAGGAAACAAACCAGTCTTACTTTTTCATATGATAGAGGCTTTAAAAAGTGGGATTAAAAGAGTTTGCCTTGTTATCTCAAAAGAAAAAGAAGGCGTCAAAGAGTTTTTTAAGCATGACAAAAATTTAGAAGAACAATTAAAAAAGGCTGGAAAATTAGATATCTTAAGCGAGCTTAACGAAGTTATTGATAACCTTGAAATTGATTTTATTTATCAAGGAAATATCAATGGCTCTGGAGGCGCTGTCTATTCTGTCAAGGAATGGGCAAACGGAAAACCATTTGTTGTGGTAAATGGCGATGATTTATGTATAAGCAAAAATGTTCCAGTTATGAAACAAGTAATCGATGCCTATGAAAAAACTGGTAAAAATATCATTGGTGCAAGACCATTTCCTATGGAAGTTATTCCAAGATATTCCTCTATAATTAAGAAAAAGAATCTTTTTGAGCGATGTGATGAAATTGAAGGAATTATAGAAAAACCAAAAAATCCGCCTTCTAATTTGGTAGGGCTTGCTCGCTATGTTTTGACAAGCGAAATTTTTGATGAAATTTTAAATTGCACGCCAAAAAACACTGAATACTATCTAACAGATGCTATAGACAACTTAGCAAGAAAAGGCAGAGTCGCTAGTTACGAATTTGATGCAAAATATTTCGACTGTGGAAATAAACTTGAATTTATTAAATGCATGATAGATTTCGGCTTAAATGAAGATGACATAAAAGATGATTTAAAAAAATATTTAAAATCTCTTTATTTAAATTAAATAAAATTAAAACAAAAAATTAAAAATTTAAAAAATACGCAAAAAATATCAAAAATTGCGTATTTTTTTGTAAAAAATGTATTTTTTATTAAATTTTTAATAATTTTAAATTATTTTTTTTGTTAATTTTAAATTTTTGATTTAAATTTTTAAAATTATTTTCGAATATTTTTTTCTTCTCTGCAAACAATATTAGTGGGAGGTAAATATGGAAAAATATAGACCAGGCGAAACCGTTGAAGAAAGTGGCGAATATACTGCATACAGCAACGGTGGAAGAAACGGCGGAACAACTCACCTTGAAAAAGGCGAAACATTCCCACCAACACAACACGAAGGTTCATATTACGTAAAAGAAAAATAAGGTTTAAAAGTTTGTGATTTATTTAATTTCGAAACTTTTAACACAAAAAGTGTCACTGACACACAAAATGCGTGAAAAACTCACGCATTTTTTATTTTAATTTTAACTAGATTAATTTGCTGTAAATTTATACACAAAAGTTAATCTATCATATCAAGACCAAGCAAATAGTCCGCGCTCACATTGAAAAATTTTGCAAGTTTTATTATATCCTCCGCATTTGGAATGCTTTTCCCTGTTTCCCAGCGACTAATCCTTGAATATTCTACTCCAATTTCTTTACCTAAACTTCTTATTGATAATTGTTTTTCTTGACGAAGAGTTTTTATATTATTTGATAAACTTATCATAATGATTCACCTTTTTAAAATATTAAACAACATTTTTATTAAAAATGCTTGACTGTTGTAAATTTACAACATATAATATATTTGTTGTATATATGCAACACTAAACGAGGTGATTAATGAGTAAAAAAGTAAAAGTTAAATACATATATTGTTTTAATACTACAATAATTGAAATCTATATGAAAAAACAAAACTTGACAAAAGAAGAATTTGCCAAGAAATACTATTTTAATCTAGCAGATTTAGAAAAAATTTTAAAAAATGACCGACACATTCCTCTCTATCAAATCGTCAAGCTTTCACGCATAATGAGTGTCGCCTATGAGGATTTGTTTGTTAAAGTAATTGAACAACTTTAATCTTTTTTCGGTTTGTTTGCTTCAAAGATTTTATTAAAGTCATAATATTTTCCGTCATGCTTAACTCCAACCATTGTATCAACTTGGCAGTTATGAATGCTTTTAAAAATATGATTTTCTATCTCTGGAATATCTTTTTTGAGATTTTTAATAAGATTTTTTATGTTTTTTCTTGCAGAAGGCGAAATTTCATCTTCGCTTAAATTACTAATTTCTGTGAAACGGCAAGCACATTGCAAAAACTTCAATTCGTTATAGTCTTTCCACGCAATTATATCTTCTTCGCTGATAAAATATAGTGGACGAATAAGTTGCATGCCTTCAAAATTCTTCGACCAAAGTTTTGGTGGCATTGCTTGAATTTGTGCCCCATAAAACATTCCCATAAGTGTGGTTTCTATAACATCGCTATTGTGATGAGCAAGCGCGATTTTGTTACAACCGAGTTTCTTCGCTTCGTTATATAAATATCCTCTTCTCATTCTGGCACAGAGATAGCAAGGCGATTTCTCAATGTTGACAACACTGTCAAAAATGTTTGTTTCAAAAATTGTAAGTGGAATTTCCAGCATTTCGGCATTGTTCTTGATTTGATTTAGGTTCGCCTCGTTATAGCCAGGGTTCATAGAAAGATATACCACTTCAAAATTGACTTCGCTTATTCTCTTTAAGAGTTGAAAAAGTTTGGCAAGCAACATACTATCTTTTCCGCCCGAAACGCAAACGGCAATTTTATCGCCTTCTTCCACAAGGTTATATCTTTTAAGTGCAAGAATAAATTTCGTCCAAATGGACTTACGAAATTTTTTCATTAAACTGCGTTCCACAAGTTGTGCTTTAGATAGTGCTTTTTCCATAAAAATATATTAACATATCAGCATTTCCTTTGTCAATTCTTGCATAATAAAGAAAAATATACTCAAACTATTTTTATGAGTATATTTAAACGAAAAAAGAAAAAATTTCAAAGCAAAACTGACCCATTAGGCTCCTACACAGGTGTGCCAGAAAATCCTTACGATCCACCACAACAAGATGCCGACGACCTCTAGGGTGTCCGTGACACCTTCTATAGTGTCCGCGACACCTTCTATAGTGTCCGCGACGCTGTGCCCGTAGCACTTTGTGTC
>CALVMX010000033.1 GCA_944349415.1 uncultured Clostridia bacterium | reverse complement strand
AAGTTAAATCAAAGGAATAATCATAAGTCCAAGCGCTCCTACAAATTGAAAAACAATTTGGTAAGGGTGCTATTATGAAGCTTGGAAATCAAGCATATCAAAAGGTGGAAGTCATTCCAACAGGATGTTTGACACTTGATATCGCTCTTGGTATTGGCGGTGTTCCACGCGGTAGAATTGTTGAGATTTATGGACCAGAATCTTCTGGTAAGACCACTGTTTCTCTTCACATTGTGGCTGAAGCTCAAAAGATAGGTGGCACCTGTGCTTTTATTGATGCTGAGCATGCTCTTGACCCTGTTTATGCGGAAAAACTCGGCGTCAACACAAGTGAACTTTATGTTTCTCAACCAGACAATGGAGAACAAGCACTCAACATTTGTGATACTCTTGTTCGCTCGGGAGCATTTGCTGTTATTGTTGTTGACTCTGTAGCTGCTCTCACTCCAAAAGCGGAAATTGACGGCGAAATGGGAGATAATCATGTTGGACTTCAAGCTAGAATGATGAGTCAGGCACTAAGAAAACTCACTTCTATCACAAGTAAGAGCAATACAACAGTTATTTTTATTAATCAACTTCGTGAAAAGGTTGGTGTTCTGTTTGGCTCGCCAGAAACGACCACAGGTGGAAAAGCTCTTAAGTTCTATGCAAGTATTCGTCTTGATGTAAGAAAAGTGGACGTTATTAAGGACGGAACAAATATAATTGGTAACAAAACTAGAGTTAAAGTTGTTAAAAATAAACTCGCACCACCATTTAAAACCGCTGAATTTGATATTATGTATGGTAAGGGTATTTCAAAATCTGGCTGTATTGTGGATATGGCTCTTATGCTTAATATCATTAAAAAATCTGGTGCTTGGTTCTCTTATAATGATGAAAAAATAGGTCAAGGTAAGGAAAACACCAAAACTACTCTTGAAAAAGACCCAGCACTTATGAATGAAATTGAAGAAAAAATTAAAGAGATGACTTCTGCTAAACCTGATGAAGTGTTGCCTGTTTCAAGTGATGATGAAGTGATCGAAACTGAGGATTAAACTTTTATTTGATTAATTTTTTAAAATATATTTTTGAATTAGCTTTAATAAAAATCCACCAGTGATCCTGGTGGATTTTATTTTTATTTAAAAAATATTAGATTTAGATAAAAACAAAGCTAATGTAGGCACGAAAGAAATCGACCTTGGTAAATTACCAAGGTCGATTTTAGCGAAACAAAGTTTTCGCTGAGCGAGCAAATTGCTCGCACTTTCGTGCCACCAAAGTTATTGTTTAGCCTTTTTACTTTTTAGCTTAATTACATTATTAGAAATGTTAATTAATCTCTCATCATGAGATATAATAACCACAATAGCTTTGTTTTTTAATTTGTTTAAAAGTTTAATTAGTCTATTAACATTTTTTGAATCGAGGTCGTTTGTAGGTTCATCTAAGATATAAACTTCTGCTTCTTTAGAAAGGCAACGAACAAGATTAAATCTTCGCTTTTCTCCACCAGAAAAAGTATTTTTGAAAGAAGCTTCAGAATCTTCATTATTAGAGAAAGTATATTTTCTATTTAATAAATCTCCTAATTTAAAATATTTTATAAGTTTTAAGGCAGTTTCATTTAGTTCTGAATCTGGATACATCAAATTTTCTTTAACACTTCTATCAAAAAGGAAACAGTCTTGCAAAGCTATGGAAAAGCGTTGATTTTCAAAAAAGAAAGAGAGGATTTGGTATTTGTTATTGACAATAATTTTCCCTTCAGGATACTCATAAATTCCAAGCAAACAATTCACAAGAGTTGATTTTCCACTTCCACTTTTCCCGATAATACAGTTTAATTCTCCTTTTTTTAAAGAAAAATTGATGTTATTGTTGTAAATTTCGCCAATTTTTACAGTAAAAGCTTTAATTTCAATATTTTCTATTTTTATATTTTTTGGAAGATGATCACACGGTTCTATTAAATCTTCCTTTTGAGGAATAAGGTTGTAAATTCGGCATATCTTTATGGCTCGTTGCTGTATTGCGCCTAATGCATAACCAAAACTTGTTACGTAACTGAATATATTTGTAAGGTAAGTAAAGATGACGATTATTGAATTGATTATTTCTGCAGTTGTCATAGATTTATTTATAACAAGAAATAGAATCAGGATAAAACTTGCTGTTTGAACTAGATATATTCCTGCCCAATACAAAATGTATGTAGCAATTCTTTTCTTTTCGTTTTTATAATAAGTCCTATTAAGTTCTTTTTCTATTTCAACTTCAAGTTTTCTAGATTTAATGAAATTTATAAATGGTAAATTTTCGATTATATTTAAAGAATTATTGCTTGTTTTTTCGTTTAACTTTTCAAGCTTGGCAAAGATTTTTTTATCTCTAAACATTCTAAAGTAGACAAAAAGCCCAACAAGAGATAAAGCTACGATTAAAACAGGGAGAGTTAAAATTTCAACTGAAACTATATAAATAATTGATAATACACAACTAAAAATAGGAACTAAAAATTCAACAAGAGAAGTTTCAATAAAATCGCAAACATTTTCACTTGCACTTTTGATTATATAGTTTATTTCGCCATTTGTAAGTTCTAAACGTGTGTTCTTCCTTGGCTCTAATATTATATCAACAGCTTTGGTGTTTACTTTGCCCATCATTTTCGCTGCAAACAATTTTATTAAAGAACGAACTCCACTTTCAATAAATGATGCTAAAAAGAAAATGGCAAATAAAATACATATTAAACCTATCGTTGATATATTTTCTGGAAAAGTAAAGAAAATGAAAAAGGCAGGTTCATTAGACAATTTTGATACTATACAGGTTAGTATTAAAGGGGTAATTAATGGGCGAATAGTTCGTAAAATAGATAAGAAAAATAAACCAATTAGATAAAATCTTTCTTTTTTATTGGAAATTTGCCAAATTAATTTAAATGCACCATATATACCATTTTTCATGTGATTAATATAGCAAATTTAATTTATCATTGTCAACAAAAGCTAAATATAAACAAGAGTATTTTGCTAAATATACCACTTATCTTTTTTCGGCTTTTTTGTTTGTTCTTTTAGCCAGGAATTTTTATTTTCCACTTTAAAAGATTTTTCTTTTTCTGGCGAATTTTCAAAATTGGCAAAAGAAGCTATGATTTTTATCTCGTTTTCTTCTTTGTTTAAAGGAAAAGTGATTTTCAGTTCCTCATTTTTTTCTTTTATAGTTCGGTAATATTCGCCATTTAAGAAAATATCATATTTAATGTGTTTTTCTGGATTTAAAGTTAAAACAGCATTTAAGTCTTCTCTTTTTACCTCTGCCTCTATCTCTTTGAGTTCAACAAAGTTTGTGGAAATTTCGCTTGGCAGATTAAATCTTGAAAAGGTCGCAAGTGCTGTATAACGTTCTGGAGTATAAGATGAGGCAAGCACTATTTTATGATTTTTTTCTTTTTCTAAGAGGTCTATTTTTGCTTTTGTCACTAGTGAAGTTTCTTTAAAATTCTTATTTTTGTGTGTGGTGTTAGCGACAAAATTTCTAACAACTTCAGTAGGCTCATTGCCACCGTTAATTTGCATTTTTTCGTTATCCAGATTTCCGCACCAAACACCTATCGCATAGTCTGGGGTATAGGAAATGTTATATGCATCAGTATTTCCGCCACCTCTTTTACCAACAGTGCCTGTTTTTGAAGCTATTTCGGTGTTGTTGATGCTTGCAAGTTTTCTTGCTGTTCCGTCCACTGCTGTTTCTTGCAAAATTTCTGTCATAAGAAAGGCGGAATCTTCTCTTAAAACCATATTTTCTTTAGGTTTATGTTGATAGACAATTTTCCCGTTTTTATCAGTTATATGGGATACGAAAACGGCATCATCATAGTAGCCCATATTAGCAAAAGTGGTGTAGGCATTGGTCAGAGTTTTCAAATCTTCGCCATAGGTCATTCCACCAAGAGCGAGCGCATAACTGTCATCTTTTTCATCAAAGGTAAAACCCATTTTTTCGGCATACATTTTGCCGGTGTCAATTCCAATATAACTTAAAACTTTAATAGCCACAGTGTTGACAGATTTTTTGACGGCATCTTTCACAGTTATATATCCATTATATTTATCTCCAACATTACTTGGAGAGTAGTCGCCAATAGTCACTTTTTCGTCCAAAATCTCCGTTTCTGGACTTATCACATTTTCGTTAAAGGCGGGAGCATACACCAAGATAGGTTTTATAGTGGAGCCCACTTGTCTTTTTGCATCCAAAATTTTGTATGCGCCATTGCCAGCATAAGCGGAAACACCGTGAGAGGCATTATCTATGACAATTCCGGCAAAGTCACTTCCTTTGAAGTCAACCAACGAAAGAGCGGTATTCAAATTTTCTTGCTTTTCTTCGTCTTGATATGTGTAGATTTTAAATTCGCCAATAGCGATTTGTTTTGCCGGCAAATTTAATATTTTTGAGGCTTCATCAATACTCGCTTCTGAGTATGTATTTAGTTTGTTTCCAGACTGTTTAGCTATGTCAAGTTCAATTTCTTTTGTGGAATTTTGAAGATAGTCATTAGGCGTGATTTTTTCATCTTTTTCCATTTCTTTTAAAACTAAATTTCGTCTTTTCAGGGCATTCTCTTTATGAGATATTGGCGAATATTTATTTGGCGATTTAATGAGGCCAGCTAATAGTGCACTTTCATTTAAGGTTAAATCTTTAGCGTCTTTATTAAAATAAAAATTGGAAGCACTTTCTATTCCATAGCAGTTGTTGCCAAAATATATGATGTTGAGATAAAATTCCAGAATTTCATCTTTATCAAAATCTTTTTCAAGTTTTTTTGTCAAAACCATTTCTTTTATCTTTCTTTCAAAAGTTTTTTCATTAGATAAATGGGTGTTTTTAATTAGTTGCTGGCTTATTGTGGAAGCTCCTTCTTTTAAAGAAAAGGATTTTAAATTATTATACAATGCTTTTAAAATTCTTTTTTTATTTATTCCGTTATGTTTATAAAAATCTTTATCTTCAATGCTCAAAAAGGCGTTTACAGTGTTATTACTTAAGTCCTCAATTTCCACATATTTGCTGTTAAAATTATTTTCTTCATCCATTAAATTTCCGTCATTATCATAAACTTCTATTTCTAAACTTGGCGAAGTCAAGGCGTCAACATTGAGTTCTAAATTGGAATATTTTATATACGAAACGAGAAAATAAGTCCCAGCAAAAAGCATAAGCGAGAAAACTATTAAAAATGTGGACAGTAGACATATTTTGACAATTTTCTTCATTTTTCTAGTATGTTTCGAATTTTCCTAAAAATACACCTCTTCTCTTGCCAAATTTAATTTTTTAATGTATAATATACTATTATGAAATATATTATTGTGACTTACGGTTGCCAAATGAACGTGCATGAAAGCGAAAAATTGGCTTATATTTGTGAAAAAATGGGTTATGAACTCACGGACAGGCGCGAGGAAGCTGACCTTATTATTTTTAATACCTGTGCTATTCGTGAAGGTGCAGAGGACAGAGTTTTTGGGAATGTTGGAGCTTTAAAAAAATTGAAAAAGAAGCGTCCAAATATTATTATTGCCGTTTGTGGTTGTATGACTCAAAAAGAACAAACAGCGAATTACATTTTGAAAACTTTTCCGTTTGTTGATATTGTTATCGGCACTTTTAATCTTCCAAATTTTGAGTATTACATAAATGCTGTTAAAAAAGGTAGACAGCTTGAACTTTTAGCTGAAGGCGATCCTGACGAAAGCGTGCCATATAAAAGGACAAGTGGCGAAAATGCTTGGATAAACATCATGCAAGGGTGCAACAACTTTTGCACATATTGTATTGTGCCATATGTTCGTGGTCGCGAGAAAAGTAGAAGTGAAGAGAGCATTTTAAAAGAGATTAGAGAAGTAGTAGCAGAAGGTAAATATAAAAAAATTACTCTTTTAGGGCAAAACGTTAATTCTTATGGAAATGACCTAAAAACTGGAGAAAATTTTGCTCGACTTCTTAAAAAAATATGTGAAATACCTGGCGATTTCAAGCTTACATTTATGACTTCTCATCCAAAAGATTTAACTGACGAAGTTATTGATGTTGTTGCAAGCGAAGATAAGATTTTAAAAGATATTCATCTGCCAGCTCAAAGCGGTAACAATAGAATATTAAAACTTATGAACAGAAAATACACACGCGAGAAATATTTGGGAATTATACATAAAATTCGCGAAAAAATACCAAATGCAAGAATAACATCCGATTTCATTGTCGGCTTTCCAACAGAAACTGAAGAGGAGTTTGAAGATACGATGAGCTTAGTTCGCGAGGTTAAGTTTGACGGAATATTTGCGTTCATGTATTCGCCTCGCGAGGGCACAGTTGCAGCTCAAATGGAAGGACAAATTGATGAAAAAGTTAAGAAAAGAAGAGTGAATGCTCTTTTAAAACTTGAAAAAGAAATACAAAAGGAAAAGGAAAATGATTGAAGAAAATAAAGGCTCACCAATGATAAAACACTATGAAAATTTGAAAAAGCAATATTCTGATTGTATTCTTTTTTATCGTCTAGGTGACTTTTATGAGCTTTTTAATGAGGATGCTATTGAAATTTCCAAGGTTTTGGACTTGACTTTAACAGGGAAAAGTTGCGGAAGAGAAAAAAGAGCTCCAATGTGCGGAGTGCCTTTTCATGCCGCTGAAGGATATATCGCGAAACTTGTTAATATGGGCTACAAGGTGGCAATTTGTGAACAGTTAACCGACCCTAAACCTGGTAAAATTGTGGAGCGAGATGTCATAAAAGTTATAACTCCAGGAACGGTTACTGAAGACAGTATGCTTGACGAGAGAAAAAATAACTATATTATGTGTCTTTATAAAGAGCGAGAAAACTTGGCGATTTCTTATAGTGATATAACAACAGGGGAAGTTCATACTTATTTTTTCACTTCTGCATTAGAGGATAACTTCACTGATTTATTCACTATTTTATCTCCAAGCGAAGTTATTGGAAACCGTGAGGCAAAGGAGTTTTATAACAACCTACCTCTTCAAAACACAGGAACATGTCCTAAATTTGAAGAGTATTATGAATATGTATTTGTTTTAGATAAATGCGAAGATAACATTTTTAAACAATTTGGCGAAAATGCCTTAAAAGTTTTCGAACTTAAAAACAATAATGTGATTATCTCTATTGGAGCTTTAATCGAATATTTAAACGAAACGCAGAAGCGTTCCATTAAAAGTATCAATAAAATCATCAAACACACAAATGAAAATCATCTTGTAATCGATATGAATTCAAGACGCAATTTGGAACTTGTGGAAAGTATTCGTGATAGAAAAAAATACGGAAGTTTGTTGTGGCTACTTGATAAGACTAAAACAAGCATGGGAGCAAGAAGATTCCGTGAAAATTTTGATAAACCAACAAAGGATGACAAAATTATTAATCAAAATTTGGACAGTGTGGAAGAGCTGACTAAAAATCTCATTATGCGAGATAGACTTTCAGAAAGTTTAAAACAAATCTACGATATTGAAAGAATAAGTGGTAAAATTGGATATGGCGACATAATGCCAAAAGACATAGTAAACCTAAGAAAGTCATTGGAAGTTTTACCAGAAGTCAAAAATGCACTACAAAATGTTAAATCTAAAAAAATATCCTCTCTTCGTGATGAAATAGAAGATTTTTCGGAAGTTGCTTCTCTTTTAAAGAAAGCTATTAAAGAAAATCCTCCTGCTGTCTTAAGAGAAGGAGGATATATTGAGGATGGATTTAACGAGGAACTTGACGATTTAAGAAATACTAAAAAGAATGGTAAAGAATGGATTAGAGAACTTGAAAGACGTGAAAAAGAGGCGACTGGAATAAAAACTCTTAAAGTGGGCTATAACAATGTCTTTGGCTATTACATAGAAGTTAGTAAACTTCAAAGCGAGCAAGTGCCTCTTCGTTATCAAAGACGTCAAACTCTTGCAAATTGTGAAAGATATGTGACAAATGAGCTTGCAGAACTTGAAGAGAAAATTGAGTCTGCAGAAGAGAGAATTGTTAAACTAGAACGTAAAATTTATACTACACTTGTTGAATATTTGGTCAATTTTATCAAAAACTTTCAAAGAGTGGCAAAAATAATTGCAGAAATTGACATGCTTTTATCATTTGCTGAATGTGCGGTGAAATATAATTTTGTAAGACCATTAATAAACAAAAACGTTAAGCAAATAAAAATTGTTGATGGCAGACATCCAATAGTGGAGCAATTTGTTAAAAGTTCGAATTTTATCGCAAACGATACCATGCTTGACAGTGGCGAAAACAAAATGATGATTATAACTGGGCCAAACATGGCGGGAAAAAGTACATATATGCGTCAAGTTGCGCTCATTGTTTATATGGCACATCTTGGAAGCTTTGTGCCGGCAAAGAGTGCGGAAATATCTATAACTGACAGAATATTCACTCGTGTTGGTGCAAGTGACGACCTTGCTTTCGGACAGAGCACTTTTATGGTCGAGATGAGCGAGGTTGCCAACATTTTGGCTAATGCTACAAGTGACAGTTTGGTGGTTTTGGATGAAATAGGACGCGGAACTTCCACTTTTGACGGGCTTTCTATTGCTTGGGCTGTTGTTGAATACATTGCAAAAAATTTAAAATGCAAAACTCTTTTTGCCACGCATTATCACGAGTTAAGCGAGCTTGAAGGTGTGATTTCTGGAGTTAAAAACTACAAGATAACGGTAAAAGAAATTGGAGATAATATTGTCTTTCTCAGAAAAATTGTTCGTGGACATGCTAGCAAAAGTTTTGGTGTGGAAGTTGCTGAACTTGCAGGTGTTCCAAGTGCTGTCATAGAGCGTGCAAAAGAGATTAGTAAGAATTTGGAACGCGTGAATGATAAACTCGACCTTGACATATTCTCTGAAAATGAGGAGAGAAAACAGGCAGAGAAAAACAGCAAACTTGGACTTAAACTTCTTTCCATTTTGAAAGATATTGATATGAACAGAGTTTCGCCTATGGAAAGTTTTGAAATACTTAATGACCTAGTCGAAAAATCAAAAGAGTAGGAGGGATTATGAAAATTAATGTCCTTGAACCACGTATTTTTAATCGAATTGCAGCTGGCGAGGTAGTGGAAAGACCAGCAAGTGTGGTTAAAGAACTTGTGGAAAACAGTATTGATGCTGGAGTAAGCCATATTAAAATTGAAATTCTAGAGGGTGGTATAAAAGAAATTGTTGTAACCGATAATGGAACAGGAATTGAAAAAGACGACCTTCCACTTGCTTTTTTGCCACATGCGACCAGTAAAATTCATGATGTGGATGATTTAGATACTATTGCCACATTGGGCTTTCGTGGAGAAGCCCTTGCCAGCATTGCCTCCGTTTCTATGGTTAGACTTTCCACCAAGACGGAAGATGCCGACACGGGATATATGATAGAAGCAAACGGAGGAGAGCTGTCCAAAGTTAGCGAAATTGCCTTTTCTAAAGGAACAAGCATTTCTGTCCGTAATCTTTTTTATAACACTCCAGCACGTGCAAAATTTTTAAAAAGACCTAAACTTGAAGAAGGAGAAATAACTAACCTTGTTGAAAAATTTATGCTGGCTCATCCTGAAATTTCTTTTGAATATTTTGCAGATGAAAAGTGTATATATAATGGTCAAACAGGCAATTTGAAAGAGATAATTTATCAAATTTATGGAAGAGAAATATATGACAATTTATTAGAGGTCAACTATGCCGTGGACGGTGTGGAAGTTACAGGTTATGTCACTGCTCCAAAAATATCGCGACCAAACAGAACCTATCAAACTCTTTTTGTTAATGGTAGATACGTTATAAATTATCAAATTTCTGCTTGTGTTCAGAGCGTATTTGAGCATTTTTTAATGAAAAATCGCTTTCCAGTTTACATTTTAAATCTAAAAATTCCATATGACCGAGTGGATGTCAATGTTCATCCAAACAAGAAAGAAGTAAAGTTTCAAGAAAATTCCAAAGTGTTTATCGTTGTTCGAAAAGCGATAGAAAAAGCACTTGTTGGAACTAATCTTATTGCCGATTTTGAGGTTAGTTCTAAGGAAGAAAAAGACTTTTCCAAGTTTTCCATGGAAAGTGATGAAGACCCAAGAAGAACGGCTTTTGATTCAGAATTACAGCACAACAATTTGATGAAAAATGAAGGCAAAAGTTATTTAAATGTTAGTGTTGATATAAACGAAAAAACTTTTCCAACTTTTGAAGAATTGAAAAATAAGGGCATCGACACTATCAATATGCCGAATTTTTCTTCTATAAAAACAAAAGAAAAATTGCAAAGTATGAAATTAGAATTACCAAATGTCCCAGATATTACTGATATTAATATAAATA
>CALVMX010000032.1 GCA_944349415.1 uncultured Clostridia bacterium | reverse complement strand
GATGGCGACGCTTTTAAATTTATTGAAGAGCTTTGTTTTAACTGTGGTATTCGATTTATTGATTCATACATTGTTGGCGAAAACGGAGTTTTTAGTCAAAGGCACAATGAGTTAAGAAGAAAATATTGTGATGTTGAAAACTTGGATGAATTTATTTAAAAAAGGACTTTACCGTCCTTTTTTTATTTATTAACCTATAATTTACTATAGAAAGTATGTTGTTTCTTAGCGAAAGAATAAAAAAAGTTTATTATGTAAAAATATATCTATGCTGGACACTAAATCCAAACTCGTTTTGAAAATCCTAGCTAAAGAAAGCAGCGGAGGCAGTTACAAGATATTTGAAAGTTCGGATATCATTTCTCTTTTGCCGAAACGCTATCGGACTGACAGCGAAGGTATTCGTCACATCCTCACGCATCTTGAAAGACAGGATTTAATTTCTATTAAATATGATGATGACGACCTATACTGTCTTGCTGTTCTTCCTTTTGGCTTCGAAGAAATTGAAGAGAGTCCTGTTATGAAAGTCAAAGAAAAGCCGAAAACTAACAAGTTGACTATTTTTTTATCTTTTTTGTTCGGGTTTTTAGGGGTTATGCTCGGTGTGGTGATAACTTACTTTCTTTTGAAATTGTTTTGATCTTTTATAGATTCTTCTATGTATTTAATTTCAAATAAAGGCAAACGCGGTTTGTAGAATAAATTTTCGCTTTTGCAGGAAAATAATGTTATGACGAAGAAAGAAAAACTTGTTATGACTTACCTTTGCAACAAGTGTCAAAAAAAGAAAACTTATCTTATCTCGCCTCAAGAAATTACTTCTGCTCTCGCCAAGAAGTATGTTTTATCTATCGCCGAAATTGACGAAATTATGGGCTCTCTTTCTAATCAAAACTACATCGATTTTGTTGTCTCCGATGATAAAAATGGCTATTGCTATTGTGTCACTTTGAAAAAATGCGGGCAGTCTTATATTACTGATACCAAAAATCAGAAAAAGACGCTTGGTATTTTGGTTCTGCGCTCTATTTTCCTCGCCACTGTAAGTTTTGTCTTTGGTATTATTTTAAAAGCTATTTTTAAAAGTTAAAATCTCTTTTATTTCTTATTTTTCTGTGTTATAATATCTCTATGAGAAAAGATGTTAAATTTGAATTGGTTAGTAAATATAAGCCGGCAGGTGATCAGCCGGAAGCTATTGAAAAACTTGTTGAAGGTCTAGAGGATGGGCTAAAGGATCAGGTGCTCTTGGGAGTTACTGGCTCGGGCAAAACCTTCACTATGGCAAATATTATCGCTAAGGTAAACAAGCCTACTTTGGTTATCGCGCACAACAAAACGCTCGCTGCTCAACTCTGCAATGAGTTCCGCGAGTTCTTTCCTAATAATCGTGTCGAATATTTTGTGTCATATTATGATTATTATCAACCTGAAGCCTATATCGTCTCTTCAGATACCTATATTGAAAAAGATATGAGTGTAAATGAGGACATTGATAAACTGCGTTCTTCTGCTACTTTTTCACTTTTAGAGCGAAGTGACGTCATTGTGGTAGCTTCCGTGTCTTGTATCTATGGCTTGGGTATTCCTGACGAATATATGAAGCTTCACATCTCTCTACGACCGGGCGAAGAGTTTGACAGGGATGAACTTATAAATCAACTTATTAATATTCAATATTCACGAAATGATATGGACTTTAAGCGAACAACTTTTCGTGTTAAGGGTGATACCATTGACATTTTTCCAGCGAACCAGTCAGAAAGTGCTATTAAAGTGCGTTTTTTTGGTGACGAAATTGAAAAAATTTACGAATTTGACCCAGTTACTGGTAATCTTCTTCGTGAACTTAGTTATATTGCTATTTATCCTGCCACTCACTATGCGGTCGGCGGAGATAGAATGAAAAATGCCATTGCTCAAATAGAAGCGGACAGGTTAAAAGCAATAGACGATTTCACAAAGCAAGGAAAACCGCTTGAAGCAGAACGTATCGGTCAACGTGTTGCGTATGACCTTGAAATGATGAAAGAAATTGGATACTGCAGCGGAATTGAGAACTATTCTCGCTATTTCGACGGAAGAAAAAAGGGCGAGCCTCCTTATACTCTTATCGATTATTTTCCAAGTGACTTTTTAACCATTATTGATGAAAGCCATATGACGATTCCTCAAATTCGGGCTATGTATAACGGCGACCAAGCAAGGAAAAAGTCACTTGTAGAATATGGATTTCGTTTGGAAGCGGCAAAAGATAATAGGCCACTCACTTTCAATGAATTTGAAAAAAAGTTAAGACAAACTATTTATGTTTCGGCGACTCCGGCAAAATATGAACTTGAGAAAGCAGGGCAAGTTATAGAACAAGTTATTCGCCCAACCGGACTTTTGGATCCTACCATTGAAATAAAGCCTATCAAAAATCAAGTGGAAGTTTTGATGCAAGAATGTGAAAAAACTATCGCACGTGGAGCGAGGATTCTTGTTACAACTCTCACTAAAAAAATGGCGGAGAGCTTAACAACCTATCTATCCGACCACTCTTTTAAGGTTAAATATTTGCATAGCGAAATAGACACAATGGAGCGTGTGGAAATTATTAATGGACTACGTAAAGGCGAGTTTGATGTTTTGGTTGGTATTAATCTTTTGAGAGAAGGTTTGGATATGCCAGAAGTGGAGCTCGTTTGTATTTTGGATGCCGACAAAGAAGGGTTTCTTAGAAGCGAAGGAGCATTAATTCAAACAGTTGGACGTGTTGCAAGAAATGCAAACGGTCGAGTTATTATGTTTGCAGACACTATGACTGACAGTATGCAAAGAGCTATTGATGAAACAGCAAGAAGAAGAAAAATTCAAATGGAATATAATGAGAAACATCATATTATTCCAAAAACAATAATAAAAGAGATAAAAAATACTTTAGATATAGGCAAAAAAGTTAATGAACATGATATTCCAAGACGTGATATTCCAACTGAAATTGATCGCTTAACTTCCATGATGAAAATTGCCTCTTCTCAACTTGACTTTGAAAGAGCTATTGAACTTAGAAACAAGATAGCAGTATTAAAAAAGAGGTTAAATAAAAAAGAGAATATATAAACATTGCGATTTGATATTTACTTTTAAATTAAAATATGATAATATATAAATATAAAGGAATTTATGAAGTTTTCGATTATTAAAGAAAAGAATAAAATGTTAGTAGACGGACTTTTAGCCGATGCTATTTATCTGCAGACAGAATACGATCCTCAAGCCATGTTGCCATATGCACATATAATAGAAAGAGAAAGTCATAAGGAAGGTGACTGTATCCAATACACTATTTTAGTGGATGAAAAGGTGAAAATCGGATACCTTAATCTTCAAGAACTTAATGAACTTATAGATTTACAATTCAATGAAGATGATTTTAGACAATTTAAGAAGGGAATGTTTGGCTCTTATGGCATCGATATTGGTATGTGGTATGGGCATTTAAGAGTCTATGTTTACGATAAATCTTATTTTAATGATGTCAAAACTGCGTTTAAAACTATTTTGGAACGTGGAAATTTGTATACGGGAAGTTTGAAGGCTGACATAAAGACAAAAACTATTAAAATCGGCGACAGTGAGCCATATAAAATTGTTGCCATTCTTTTTAACCCTTATGAAAAGGAAAAAATAGAGGTTTTTGGAGATAATGCACCAAAAATTTCAGAAAATTTAGAGGATTTTAACAGAATTTTTCAAACGGATATTACAAAAGAAGAATTTCAAAACATCAACAAATTTGCAGTCAAGGATAGAATTGTAGGTATTTCTTGTAGTTTTGATAAAAACGGAGAATATCATTCGGGATTTGTAAGATTAAATGATCCTAAAATTGAATATTTTAAAAGTTTGGATGAAGCAATAAAAACTTTAAAAACAAGAAGTCGTGAATTTATAGAAAAAAGTAAGGAATAAAGGTGAAATATGGAAAAATTTATGATACAAAATGGAAAAATAAGCGTAGGCACAAAGCAATGTGAAAGTTTGAAATTGGAATTTTTACATAATGTCAACTTTGGAAAGGGAAGGACCTGTGCTGTTTTAGTTTATTTAGATAACGACAAACATCCATATCTTAGAAGTTTAAATTGGTTAAATTCGACTTTTAACACAAATTTGACTCAAAGTCAATACAGAAAAATATCTTCACTTTTAGCAAATGGTGGAATCGTTGGAAATGTTAACAATGGTAATTTAGAAGTTTCAGTGCAAGCAAAAAATTTTTTCGAAGGGAAAAAATTCGTTGATTTTAGCACCGCCATTAACGAACTAGATAAAGCGTCAAAAGTAATGGAAAATACATTTAATAGATAATTTAAAATTTAACTTGTTTACTTTTATTTTTTGTGGTATAATTAATATGTTATGAAAGATTCAATAGTTATTAAAGGTGCAAGAGAAAATAATTTAAAAAATGTCAATTTGACATTGCCAAGAAATAAATTTATTGTTTTTACTGGTGTGAGTGGCTCAGGTAAGAGTTCACTTGCTTTTGGCACGATTTTTGCAGAAGGTCAAAGGAAGTATATGGAGAGTTTATCTTCATATGCACGTATGTTCTTAGGTCAAAGTCAAAAACCTGATGTGGACACGATAGAAGGGCTTTCGCCGGCTATCTCCATAGACCAAAAGACAACAAATCATAATCCTCGTTCCACGGTTGGAACGGTTACCGAAATTTATGATTATTTCCGTCTTTTATTTGCCAATATCGGAACGCCATATTGCCCTCATTGTCACAAACCAATAAAGCAACAGACAATAGACCAAATAGTTGATGGTATAAAAGCTTATGGCGAGGGAACAAAAGTTTCTATTTTGGCACCAGTTGTGCATGACCAAAAAGGAACTTTTCAAAATCTTTTGGAAAGCTTGAAAAGAAGCGGTTACACACGTGTGGAAGTGGATGGAAATACTTTTTTACTTGAGGACGAAATAGTTTTAGATAAAAATATTCGCCACAATATCAATGTGGTAGTCGATAGAATTTCAATTAAAGAAGGGAAAGATACTCGTCTTGCTGGAAGCATCGAAAATGCTCTTAAGCTTGCCGAGGGCTTGGTTGTAGCTAAAACAGAAGAAAAAGAGGAACTCTTTTCCATTAACTATGCTTGTCCAACTTGTGGCTGGGCACTTGGCGAAATCACACCAAGACTTTTCTCATTTAATGCTCCATATGGAGCTTGTCCTACTTGTTTGGGTCTTGGCTATACGACAGACATTGATGACAAAGCTGTTTTGAAATATTCAAACCTCTCTATTCGTCAAGGAGCGTTTGATATTACCGGCTGGAAATTTGAAGCAGGCGGTATGGCAAGGGCATATTTTGAAGCTTTATCAAAAAAATATGACATATCTTTAGATAAGCCTGTTCAAGAACTTTCAAAAGAAAAAATAAAAATTCTTTTATATGGCACAGGCGATGAAGAAATTGAACTTGAAGTTTCTAGCGATAAAAACAAGCGACACCTTTCCACCACTTTTGAAGGCATTGTCAATAACTTGCGTAGAAGATACAAGGAAACCAACAGCGAATGGGTTAGATTTGAAATCGGTAGATTTATGCGTGAGCAAGACTGTCCTACCTGTCACGGCAAAAGATTAAATGAAAGTGCTTTATCTATCAAAATTAATGGAAAAGATATTTTTGATTATTGTAATCAAAGTGTCAGAAATTTAATCAATGTGGTTAAGGAACTTAAACTTGACAAAACTAAAGCTACTATTGCCGAGCCTATTGTCAAGGAGATTTTAAATCGTTTGCAATTTTTGGAAGATGTGGGCCTTGGCTATCTCACTTTGAGTCGCTCTGCCGATACTCTTTCTGGTGGTGAGGCTCAAAGAATTCGTCTTGCGACACAAATTGGCAGTGGACTTGTTGGAGTTTTGTATATATTGGATGAACCATCAATAGGACTACACCAACGTGACAATGAAAAACTTTTGCATACGCTCAAAAATCTCAAAGATTTAGGAAACACTTTAATTGTTGTGGAACATGATGAAGATACTATTCGTGCAGCTGATTATCTTGTCGATGTTGGGCCATATGCGGGAGTCAACGGCGGTGAAATTGTCGCTGCTGGAACTGTTGAAGAAGTGAAGAAAAGCAAGAGGTCGATAACAGCGAAATTCTTACGTGGTGAAGATAAAATTGAAGTTCCTGAAACTCGTCGTAAACCTAAAGATTTTATCGAAATTAAGGGCGCCAAAGAAAATAATCTTAAAAATATTGATGTAAAAATACCTACTGGGGTGTTTACAGCAGTCACTGGTGTTTCTGGAAGTGGTAAAAGTTCGCTCATAAATCGAATTTTGTTTCCATATCTTTCAAATGCCTTGAATAATTCTAAATTGTCTCTTGGCAACTGTAAAAGCATTGAAAATATAAATGTGTTAGACAAAGTGATTAACATTGACCAAGCGCCTATTGGAAGAACTCCAAGAAGCAACCCTGCAACTTACACTGGTGTGTTCACTGCCATAAGAGAACTTTTTGCCTCTACTGTTGACGCTAAAGTCCGTGGTTTTAATGCCGGCAGATTCTCATTTAATGTTAAAGGTGGGCGTTGCGAGGCTTGTGAGGGAGCGGGTGTTAAAGAAATTGAAATGTATTTCTTGCCTGACATTACTGTTCCGTGCGAAGTGTGCAAGGGAAAAAGATACAATCGCGAGACTTTGGAAGTGAGATATAAAGGTAAAACAATAAGTGATGTTTTGGATATGACAGTTGAGGAAGCTTTGAAGTTTTTTGAAAATATTCCTACAATTACTAACAAACTAAAAGCCCTCAATGATGTTGGACTTTCATATATCAAACTTGGACAACCTGCCACAGAACTTTCTGGTGGGGAAGCGCAAAGAGTTAAACTTGCCACAGAACTTTCTAAACGCGAAACAGGGAAAACGATGTATATTTTAGATGAGCCAACCACAGGACTTCATATTTATGACATCAAAAAACTTGTCAAAATTCTAAACAGACTTATTGGAAATGGCAACTCAGTGGTGGTTATTGAACATAATCTTGACGTGATAAAATGTGCTGACTATGTTATTGATTTGGGCCCTGAAGGTGGAGATGAGGGCGGAACTGTGGTAGCAGTTGGAACACCTGAAAGGGTGGCAAAATGCAAAGAAAGTTATACCGGACAATTTTTAAGGAAAATTTTAAATTCTTAAAACTTATATTTTTAATTTTTGTAAATACAATAGGAGAAATTGGTGAGAGTTTTTAATTTATCGTCAGGCAGTGACGGAAATGCCACATATATTGAAACAGATAATTCACGTATTCTTGTGGATGATGGTATTTCTTGCTCTGAAACGATAAAAAGGCTTGACCTTATTGGAGTTAAAGGAAGTGATTTGGATGCCATTGTTGTAACACATGAACATTCCGACCACATTAAAGGTATAAGTATACTGTCAAAAAAATTCAATATTCCAGTTTATGCTCATAACGATGTTTGGAATGGGCTTTATCCTAAACTTGCCAATTTAAAAGAAGAAAATATACGAGTTTTCACTGGTAATTTTGAAATCAAAGATTTAAAAATCTCTCCAGTGGAGATTCCTCACGATGTTAAATGTTTTGGATTTTCTTTTGAAAACGGAAACAGTAGAATTAGTTTGCTCACGGACTTAGGGCATACAAATGATAAGATTTTGGAAAGTGTCAAGGGCAGTCGACTTGTCTACTTAGAGGCAAATCATGATTTAGCAATGCTTAGAAGTTGCGAAAAGTATCCGCTAGCATTAAAAATGCGAATTGCTGGCAAAAATGGACATCTTTCAAACGATGCTTCAAGCGAATTTGCTGAAAAACTTGTTCAAACAGGGACTCGACAAATCGTGCTTTCACATCTAAGCAAAGAAAATAATACTCCGGAACTTGCTTTTACATATATTTCTCAAAAACTTGCAGAAAAGGGGATTATTGAAGGTGAACATATGCGCATAGATGTTGCGACAACTGTTCCAACAAGAATATTTAAATTAAAATAAGGCAAAATTTTTTGCCTTATTTTTTAAATATAAAAGTAATAACAATGTAATTATAAAGTTTTTTATCACATATTTTCAGTTTTATAATTTGGTTTAAAATTTCTTAAGAAAGAACGCTTATTTTGGCTATAAATTCCATTTGTGCCGACAATCAAACTGTCTACAAGGTCAATACCTAAAATTTTAATTATGTTTTCAATAAATCTTTGAGCTTCGTAGTCGTCTTGAGAAGGGAAAGCATAGCCACCAGGGTGATTATGTGCAACGAGCAAATGTTTTGGGTTTGTGGAAGATATGAAATTATACAAATCTATAGGTTCTATTTTGGTTGAATCTACAGAATTTCTATTGTAGATTTTTTTATCGATCAAACTATAACCAAAATCAAAAGCAAAAATGACTAAATGTTCCGTCTTTTTAAAACGCAAAAGATTTTCCAGCAAGTCCAAAAATTCGGAGTTGTTATCAAGGTTAACCTTTTTATCTAGCCTACTTGTTGTGTAATAGTTCATAAGTTCACTGAACAATTTTATCTTTTTTGCACTTCTACGGTTTATACCTTTGATCGTCAAAAGTTCGTTTTCGCTGGCATCAATTATATTTCCAAAATTGCCAAATCTGTCGAGTAACCTGTGTGCTAATGGGTTGACATCACCGCGAGGAATTATATATGTAAGAAAAAATTCCACCGCTTGAATGTTACTCACATTATTAATTCCAGAATTGCTTATCAAATTTGTTAATCTTATGCGATGACCGCTATGAGTTATATCATCATTTTTTCTATTATCCATTTTTCATCCTTTAAATCTTATTTGCACATTTAAAAACGTTGGTGTTTCTTTCCGCTACATATTCTGCGATATTTTGAATTGCAAGCAGGTTGAAATTTCTAAGGTCGATATTTTTTGGGTTCTCTTTTAAATGCTGTCTCAAGGTTGCAAAATACACCAGTCGAATATCTGTGTCTGTATTGATTTTATATATATTGTGTTTTGCTGAGGCTTCTAATAAAAGTTTTTCATCCACACCTTTGGCACCACTTACTTCGCCGCCAAATTGATTTACTAATGCGACATATTTTTGAGGAACAGTTGAAGCTCCATGGAGAACAAGAGGATAGTTTGGAAGTAATTCTTCAATTTGCGACAGAATATCAAAACGTAAAGTGGATTCACCTTTAAATTTATAGGCGCCATGGCTTGTTCCAATAGCCACTGCAAGACTGTCACAACCAGTTTGTTCCACAAAATATTTGGCGTCTTTAGGGTTTGTGAAAATACTTTTTTCTGCACTCACAGTATCTTCAACTCCAGCAAGGACACCAAGTTCTGCCTCGACCAAAACATTATGTTGGTGAGCATATTCCACCACCTTTTTGGTTAGAGCGATGTTTTCGTTAAATGGGAGACTGCTTCCGTCTATCATGACAGAGTCGAATCCTAAATCTACCGCTTTTTTGCATATTTCAAAACTTTTTCCATGGTCGAGATGTAAAAATATAGGTATTTGGTAATGTTTTTTTGCTGTTTTAAAAGTTGGAAGCATAAAATCTTCGCCAAGATAGGAAAATCCTCCTTCGCTAATACTTGTAAGACACGGGGAATTTGATTTTTTACAACCTTCGCATATTCCTTTTAAAATTTCTAAGCTGACAAAGTTATATGCTCCAAGGGAATAACCTTTTTTTAAGCTGTCTTTTATGTAATATCTTAGGTTTTTCATGCAACCTCCAAAATTCGTCATTATTAGCAATATTTTACCACATTTTTTCTTTTTTACAAACATAAATTGTAATAAAATTTAAGAAAAGGAGAAAAATTATGTTTAAAAAAGTTTTTATTTCTTTATGCTTGCTGGTTGTTTGTTTAGGAGTTGCTGGTTGTGGAAAAACGATCAATAGTGTTGTTCAAGAAAACATGTCGGAAATAACCAAAGATTATTATTTTGGAGAAAATGATGTTTTTTACGCATCTATTAGTGTCGGCGAAAGAGAAACTGATTATCATTATGATGGCAACAGCACTGAAAATGTAAATTATGCTTTATTGACTATTAAATTTGCTGATGATCTTAATGAACAAATAATTTGGGTGCAAGTCGCAAGTGGGGAAAATTCTGTTCAACTAGAGGCTGAATACAACGAACTGGGCGACACTTTTATGGTAGATTTAATTGATGAAATTGAACTTTCTGACACCGTTTTTGTAAATTACGAGGGGCAGAGTGCGGAATTAACTAAACTTTCTTCCGAATTTTCTATTGATTATAACAGGGCGATAGAAATCGCATGTGAAACATTCCAAACAGAATTAGACGAATTAAAAAGTTTTACGCATTTTAATGGCGAGTGCTACCTTCGAATTTTAAACCAAAAAGAAAATAATTTTGATGATTTCTATTGGTGTTTTACTTGCCTTGGACAAGATGGCGGAACTTTTTCTGCTATAATTTCTACTACGGATGGCTCAGTTCTAGCAAAATCTTAACATATTGTGTTTCAATGAAAAAATATAATTTGCACTTCAAATATGAAAAATTTTATTTAATAAAAGGTCAATTACTTTGAAATTAAGAAAAAATAGTGGAAGAATATTTTCCACTATTTTTATATTGGCAAAAAATACTTGTCTAAGATAAACCTTTTATTTTTAATTAAATAATAGTTGACAAAATCTTTTTATATTGATATAATATCAGTGCTTTTGATGCATATAATGTTAAGAGCACCTCTTTGGTAAGATAAAAATGGCAAATTTTAATAGCCAAAATCATCCAAAAAATCGTCGAACATTTGGTTCGTGCTGATGTGGCTCAGGGGTAGAGCACTGCCTTGGTAAAATAAAAAATGACAAATTTTACCACTTAAAAAACAACAAAATTTTACTCAAAAATTGAATATGCTAATGTAGCACAGTCGGTAGTGCACCGCCTTGGTAAGGCGGAGGTCACGGGTTCAAGTCCCGTCATTAGCTCCATTCACAAAACCTTTGAAAACCTAGTAAAATAGGCACTTTCAAGGGTTTTCTTTATTACTCAAATTTTACAAATTTTTTATCAAAAAAACATTTGCTGTCAAATTTATCAATATTTGCTGTCAAAAATTTTTCAAAAAAATAGACCGATAGTCAAAATTTCAACTATCGGTCTAAATCGTTTATAAACTGCCTAAAACTAACATATTTGCTGTCAATTGCTGTCAAAATGTTGATGATACAACTCAATAAATTTATCAACAGCAGCTTCATAGTAAA
>CALVMX010000031.1 GCA_944349415.1 uncultured Clostridia bacterium | reverse complement strand
TCCACCCATTGTGATAATAACTGGAATATGAACAGCCTTGTTCTTCACATTTGGTTTAATGTAAACATCAATTCCACTTTTGTCTTTTTTAGGAACAATTTCAATTTCTTTAGTGTTTTTTCGGTCTACCGCTTGTCCATTCTTCCTAATATTAAAAGCCCCAAGTTCAATCTTGTGCAGGTCTGTTATCTTTTCCAAGAGTTCTCTATCAATTTTGTCCATCTTTGCCTCTCAATTTTCCACAAGTGGTATTTTCAATATATGGTTTGACTTCGCTATAACTTCCCACCTTCTCCACTTTGCCATTTTTAAGCAAAATCACATAGTCTGCAATCTCCAAAATTTTTGTTTGGTGGCTGACAATAATGTTTGTTGTGTCCTTCATATTCTTAAATATACTTGTCAAATTATCAAAACTCCATAGGTCAATACCGGCCTCTGGTTCGTCAAAAATATTGATTTCCCTTCCCCTTGCAAGAACTAAAGCAAGTTCAATTCTTTTAAGTTCACCACCAGAAAGTTTGTCATCAAGTGGACGGTTTATATATTCTTTCGCACATAATCCCACTTCCGATAAATAATCGCATAAAGCATTAAAGTCGTTTTTCTTATTAGATGCAATATCAAGTAAATCTCTCACTTTTAGACCTTTAAAAGTGACTGGTTGTTGAAAAGCATAAGAAATACCTAAATTTGCCCTTTCATTAATAGGCAAATTTGTTATTTCCTTATCGTCCAAAAATATCTTTCCACTTGTCGCATTATTAATGCCCATAATAACTTTGACAAGAGTAGATTTACCACTGCCGTTTGGTCCAGTGATAACATAAATATTTCCCTTTTGAAATTCAAAAGAAATATCATTCAAAATTTCTTTATCTTTATTGTCCGCAGGGGCAAAACAAATATTTTCTAATCGTAACATAGCAAAATTATAGCACCTATAAAAACATTTTGTCAATAAAATATTATAGTAAACATATTACTAACTTTTAAATGTAAAATTATAAGACTTCTAAATATTTTCTGCATTTGGATGTTTTGGAAGTCCTGGCATCAACATAATTTTACCACAAATTGCAAGAACAAAACCTGACCCATTTTTTAATTGAATATCTTCGACATCTAAAACAAAATCTTTAGGAGCCCCCTTTAGGTTATCATCACAAGAAAGTGAATATTGCGTTTTTGCAATGATAGCAGGATAGTTTTTAGCGATTTTTTCAATTTTTTTCATATTTTTAAGTGATTTTTCAGAAAATTTTACACTTTTTGCTCCATAAACATTTTTTGCTATGTCTTCAATTTTCTTTTCAATGCTATCTTCAAGGTTGTATGCAAAAGTCAATTTATTGTCGTTAAAATTTCCTAAAACTTGTTTTGCAAGTTTTTTGCACCCTTCCCCACCTTCAAGATATGGACTGCAAACTTCAAAACTAACTCCAAGATTTTCCACAAATTTTTTAACTTTTTCAATATCTTTTTGACTATCGTTTTCAAAGAAATTTAAAGCAACAACACAAGATTTATTAAAAACATTTTTAATGTTTGAAATGTGTTTCTCTAAATTTTCTAAGCCTAATCTTAAATCTTCACTACGCTCTTTTAAGGCTTTAACTGTCACCACAATTACAACACATTTAGGATTAAGGCTATTTTCTCTGCATTTTAAATCAAAAAACTTTTCTGCTCCAAGGTCTGCTCCAAACCCTGCTTCAGTGACAACAAAGTCTGCATAAGATAAGGCAGTTTTTGTGGCAACAACGGAATTGCATCCGTGGGCAATGTTTGCAAATGGTCCGCCGTGAATAATCGCTGGTGTTCCCTCTCTTGTTTGTACTAGATTTGGATAATAGGCTTCTTTTAAAAGTAAAAACATTGCATTTTCTGCTTTTAAGTCACTTGCAAAAATCGGGTTTTCTTTGCTGTTATATCCAACAATAATTTTGCCTAGTCTTTCTTTCAAATCTTGCTCATTTTTAGCAAGACAAAAAATTGCCATAATTTCGCTTGCCGGAGTTATTACAAAATGTTCTTTTCTTGGTTTGTTATTTTTAAGTTTTTCTTCATTAATAGTGATTTCTCGTAGTGCCCTATCATTCATATCAATACAACGATTAAAAACCACTTCTTTAAAATCCAATTCGTTTCCTTGAAAAATGTGGTTGTCAACCATGGCACAAAGAAGATTATTTGCTGAGGTTATTGCGTGGAAATCGCCTGTGAAATGAAGATTTATTTCTTCACTTGGTTCAACCACCGCTTTTCCACCGCCAGTCGCCCCACCTTTCAGCCCAAACACTGGACCAAGTGATGGCTCACGAAGTGTTAAACAAACTTTTTTCTTTAATTTAGATAATGCATCAGCAAGTCCAACTGAAACGGTCGTTTTCCCTTCTCCACTTTTTGTCGGATTAATAGAAGTGACCAAAATCAAATTTCCCTTTTCTTTAAATTTAAGGTTTTTGATTTTAGCCTTATAATCGCCAAAACATTCCAAATCACATTCTTTTATATTAAGTTTTTTCGCAATTTTTTTAATTTTTTCCAATTTTTACACCCTTTTATTTGATTTTTTATGAATTTTAATAAAAAGTTTTTAATTTTTAGTAAATTTGATTTTTAGTAAAACTACTAATTCCCCAAATTTTGAACGCATCATAGATGCTCAACAATGCTCAATGATGCCTCATAGATGCCTTGATGAGTGACAAGTTAGGAAAATGATTTGATATTTTTTCGCTTCTTCCATAACAATTTCTTTTGCCACTTTCAAATTCTTATCATCTAAATTTATGAATGGGTCATCTAAAATAATAAAAGGTTTTTCTTTTTTATAAAGTAAATCAATAAGTGCAAAACGCTTGCAAATATTAACCAAATCTAAAGTCCCCGCACTCAAATAACCATCTTCTTGAAGTGACTGTTCAATTAAAGAATTCAAATTTGTGTTGAAAACAATTTTATCGTTGACGAAGAATTTTTTATAAAATTCATCAAATTTTTTCTGCACAGGTTCAACATATCTTTTTGATAAATTTTCACTAGAGATTTGCAAAAAATCCTCTGTTTTTTCAATTAATTCCAAATTTTTTGTTAATTTACTGAATTTTTCCATATCTTCAATGAGCTTATCTTCAAGTTCCTGAACATAACTTTCAACTTTCTCAAATTCCTCTTGATAATGTTTTAAATTTGTCTCGGAAGTAACTTTTTGACTTTCATATCTTTTTAATATGTTGTCATTATGTTCTAATCTTTCAATAAATTCCCTTTCTGTCAAACCAAATTCATTTTGAAATTGCCTGTTTAGTTTTTGTAAATCTTGCTCTTTATCTTTTATTTCTCCAAGTTTTAAGACTTCGTCTTTTTTAAGGTTCTTTAATTGTTCTTCTTCCACAAGATTATCATTTTCTATAAACTCATCTGTGCCATTTTTATTTCTTTTAACAAAATAAAGGGTAAACAAAATTCCAAACGAAACAAGAAAAATTGCAAAAATAACCATTAAAATAATATTATTAACAGCAAAATATACACCAATAGAAATAATCGATAAAATAAGCATTATAATAGAAAAAATTAAAAAATAATTATTTTTTTTCTTATTTTTATTTATTTTTTCGTTATTTTCTTGAATTTTTTGTTTTTTATTGTAATTTTTTTGTTCAACAATTAATTTTTGCTTTTCAATATTTTCTCTTAAACTTTCAAGTTCCCTGTTCTTATCATCAATTAAAATTTCTAAAGCCTTTTTCTCACTTCGAAAGTCCTCTAATTTATTTTGCAAGCTCTTTAAATTTTCTTTATTTTCATTTATCTTTAAAATGTTTTCTTCGCAAACTTTTATATCATCATTTGATATATTAATTTTTTCTTTTAAATTTTCTTGTCTTAGTTTATTTTCTTTTAAATTCCGTCTATCATATTCTAAATTTATAGTTTTTAACTCTCTATTTAGTTCTAACTTTTTCTCTTTCAATTTTTTTATAGCGGTTGAATATGCTCCCATATCATCGGAAGATATATTTCCAACAAGAGTAGCTTTTATTCCATCGTTGACTTCTCCTGCAAGTTCATTTTGCCCAAAAAATATGGTTGAATCAAAGGTCTCTCTACCAACAGCGAAAATTTCTTCTCCCAAATCTTCCGAATAAGCTTTTGATGGCATATTTGTCTCAGCATTGTAAAGTTCAAATTCATCTAAAGTAACCGATTTTTTAAAATTTCTTAAAACTTTGAATCTTCCTTTTTCAGTTTCAAAGGTAAGAGATCCGCCATAATTTCCTTGAGATAGTGGTTGATATTTTGTCCTATCTGTCAATTTTTGATTTTTTCGAGAACCTGCGCCAAGTCCAAAAAACATGGCTTTAATAAACATTGCGAGAGTGGTTTTTCCATAACCATTTTCCTCACAAATTGAATTTATATTTTCATTAAATTTTACGTCAACATTGTTTAATTTTCCAAAAGCATCTATGTGGCAAGATATCAATTTCATAGCGTTATATCCTCCCCTTTTAATGCTTCAATTCCCATTAAAGAAATTTTGTCTTTTTCGCTTTCTGGCAAATTGCTATCTCTAACAGTTCTTAAAAATTCGCCTTTAAGAGAAAAAGTCTCTAAACTATATTTTTCAAAATCAAATTCCGTTTCAATTTCATCTATAATTTCAAGATAGAAAAAGTTGTTTTTAAATTTTTCGTAAATTAAATCAAGTTGTAAAACATTTTCTTCTTTATGTTTTCCTTTCAAAATCACCCTAACAATGTCAGTTTCTCCGAGATATTTTAAAATATTTTCAATTTTTTCTAAAATTTTGAAATAGTCATCCGAAACTGCAACTGCTATTTCTATAATTCGATAATCATAATGACTAAACGGAACAAATTGGAACCCAAGTTTTCCATTTTCAACATTTAAAAGGAAAAACCCTTTCTTACTTCCAATAGGAACGGCATCATTGAAAGATTTTCCTTCCAAACAACCACTGAATTGCCAAACACCGCGCTCGTCAATTTTTCCTGAAAGTGTTTGATGGATATGCCCAAGTGCCAAATAGTCTATATTTTTCCCAGCAAGGTTATAAGCATAAACGCCATTAAAATATTGGTCAGAAGCATTAATCGGCTGATGCAACAACAAAATATTCACTCTATTTTTATCAAAATTTACAGTTGAATAAAAATTATCTTTAACAAATCTATCAAGACTTGCTCCTCCTATTGTAACCTTCTCTTCTAAGTCAATGGATGAAAAATCTTCTTTAAAAAGATAAAAATTATTTGGCATCTCGTCAGAAGAAAAAGGCACGACGTTTTTGTCATGATTTCCCCAAATATAGAAAAATTTAATATTTTTATGATTTAAAATAGCATTTTTAATTAAATTTAATGTCTTTTTTGTTGGCTCTTGAGTATCAAAAATATCGCCACATAAAAGAACAGCTTCAACATTGTTTTTTTCGGCAAAATCAAGTAAATTAAAAAAATTTTGCAAAAGTTGAAGTCTTTTTACTTTTCGTTTCTCGGTATCAAGCCCACTTAACATTTTTAAATCTAAATGCAAATCTGCACAATGTATTATTTTCATGGTTATATTATAACAAATTTACATATAAAAACAAAATAATTTTTATTAAAACATTGTAAGAAAAGAATTTCTAAAATCTTGCAAAAAACAAAAAAAATAAAAGGATAGTATATAACTATCCAATTTATTGGTTTTAAAAAATTTTAGAACTTAAACCAAATTGAAAGAAACATTTCCGTTTGTATAAATGTTTATAGTTCCTCTAGTGCCATCTCCTATCATAAGCGGATTTTTATCTTCAGTTCCTATATTAGTTGAAATCTTGCTGTCATCCAAAAATGCAGGAACATCGTCAGTCTCGCCATAATTTGTGCCATCGTTTACAAAAGAATTTGCCACAAAAGCAGTATTATTTTTTACATTAAAGTTTATATTTCCATTTTCTGTGATTACACGCAATGAATTTATAAACTCACCTAATAAATTTACTGTTACAGAGGCATTTCCTGTGGCTGTAATGTTGTTGTCATTTGTGTAATTACTTTGTGAAGCGTATGATATGTTTATACTACCATTTTGAACTATTGCATAAGCATAACCATCAAGCTCATTAATATTAATTGAACCACTAATATTTTGGATGTTAGCACTTCCTGTCAATTTTTGAATGGTTATATCAGGATTTGCTATATAATCTGTGCTTCTTGACGAGATTATAAAAGTCCCCGTCAAACTTTCTATCTGAATATTAGGTGAAGCGATTCTGTCTTCTGAAGGAGTGAAAGAGAATTCATTACAGATAATATCGCCGAGAAGATAATTGCCTTCGTAGCAGTTTACATTGATATTGTCAACCTCGATATTGTCAATAACAACATTTCCTCTATCATTTAAAATTTCAAGCGTTCCACCTTCATTTATTTTTACGACATCAAGATCGATAGTTCCACGTGTAGTCCTCAAATTTATAGTTCCACTATTTAAAACAAAACCACTCGCTTCTTCACCATTATAAGTAACATTGTTGCCTATTGTCTGAATCCCTCCATTGTCTGTTGTCAAACTGAGAGACTGAATAGTATCTATTTGTGTGCAACTTCTGAAAATAATGCTTCCAGAAGTAGTTTCAGCGGTTATCGCTCTTGGAGAAATTGTTTGATTATTATTTGTTGAGGCTCCAATATCAACATTTCCTGAAGTGGTGGAAATATTAAAACCAAAATTA
The DNA here is from genome assembly GCA_944349415.1 of uncultured Clostridia bacterium. GTDB lineage: Bacteria > Bacillota > Clostridia > Christensenellales > UBA1242 > Caccovivens. The sequence continues at coordinate 4,772 of CALVMX010000031.1, read as the reverse complement.
GAAAAATCACCACTTGATGTGCCATAGTCTTCATTAAAGAAAATATTAATTGTAATAGTGATATCGTCAGAAATATAAATAAAACCAGTAGGCTCAATAACTTCAATATTAAGTGTATTTCCACTCAATGTCACACTGTAAGAAAACTCTCTTGCGTCACTTGCTAAAGCAAAACCTTTCGCGTTATTTTCAATAATGATAGCATCTTGACGAACTTCGTTACTTTTTTGTATGCGAACATCTGCATACGAACATTCAACTTCAATGTTTGTAATATTAGAACTACTTGAAAGATCAATTCCTTGGCTTGTGTCCGTCGTTTCTGTTATAACATAGGAATCGCCAGCAGTAAAATATTGAAACCATAAAATAGTCTTGCCAGGATTAAACATCAAAATGACAAGAATAATTAAAAATATGGCGATCAACAAAAGAACAAAAAGTCCAAAATAGAAGAAAAATCCTTTTTTTATTTTCCCTTGAGGCATCTTGCTCCTCCTTTTTTAAAATTTGCTAACACAAAATTTTTCAAAAATAAAATTTAATGAGCTATTGTTAATATAGAAATATTATAACATTAATTAAATAAGTTGTCAAGAAAATATTTTAGTCTAATATTGCTTTTATACGTCTTATTCCAGCAGAAGAACTTTCTTCTTTGGTTATTTTAAAATGATGAAGTTCGGCAGTATTTTTTGCATGCGGTCCACCACAAATTTCTTTACTAACATCGCCAATAGTGTAAACTTTTACTGTTTGACCATATTTACTTTCAAAAACACCTACAGCGCCACTCTTTTTAGCCTCTGCAACCGACATTTCCTCGCATGTAACAGGAATAGCTTTGGAAATAGCATCATTGACAAAATCTTCTAGATATTTTATTTCTTCCGCTGTTAGTTTATGGTCAACATTGAAGTCAAGACGCATCCTTTCTGGAGTTATGTTTGAACCCTTTTGTTGCACTTGTTCGCCAAATAATTTTCTAAGCCCAGCCATTAAAAGATGAGTGGCTGTATGAAGATGAGCACTGGCGTCAGAAGTGTCAGCAAGACCTCCTTTAAAGGTGCCAACCGAAGCTGTTCTACTTTTTTCCTGGTGTTCTTCAAATGCTTTTTTATACCCCTCTTCATCAACTTCGTAGCCTCTTTCGAAAGCCAATTCTTTAGTCAATTCAAAAGGAAAGCCGAAAGTATCATAGAGTCTAAAACAAGCTTTGCCAGAAATTATATTTGGCACAACTTCGCCTTTTAAAGAGGCAAATTGTTTGTGTTTTTCAATTCCAAGAATAACTTTATCAAACTCTTTGTGTCCTTCTTCTAGCGCTTTAGAAAATTTTTCTACTTCTTTATTCAATTCTTCTTTGATAAACTCGCGATTTTGTTTTATATCAGCATAGTCCTCGCCATGTCTGTCAACATAGATGTCTATAATGTCACTAAAATATTTTGTGTCAAAGCCAATATTTCTTGCACAATTAATAGCTCTACGAATAAATCTTCTTAAAATATATCCTTGTCCAACGTTGGAAGGCGTAACACCACGTGCATCTCCCAAAATGAACATAGAAGAGCGTAAGTGGTCAGCAATTATTCGATAGGAACGAGTAGCTTTTTCGTTCTCTAAATAACCTGTTTTTGCTTTTGAAGAAATGAAGTCTATTACTTTTTTCAAAATTCCACATTCATAAATAGACTTTAAGCCATTGAGCACCATAACAGTTCTCTCTAAACCCATACCAGTGTCAATGTTTGGTTTTGAAAGAGGTTTTACTTTTTCTCCTTCTTTTTCAACCACGTATTGCATAAAAACATCGTTCCAAATTTCCACATATTTGCCACAGTCACAAGCTGGAGAACAATTTTCAGAACATTTTGGCTTCCCTGTATCAAAAAACATTTCAGTGTCTGGTCCACATGGTCCAACACCGCCACCGAGAGCCCACCAGTTGTTAACTTTACCAAGATAAAAGACATCTTTGATTCCACATTTTTTCCAAGCGTTATATGCCACTTCATCTTTAGGTGCAACTTCATCACCGGCAAAAACTGTTGTGGCAAGCCTTTCTTTTGGTAAATTTAAATATTTTGGACTTGTCAAAAATTCATAGGAGTATTCTATCATTTTTTCCTTGTCACATTCACCCAAAAACCAATTACCAAGCATTTCAAAAGAAGTTAAGTGAGAGTTATCACCCACTTCATCAATATCGGTAGTTCTTATACATCTTTGGATATCGCAAATCTTATTTCCTTCTGGATGAGGCTCGCCAAGAAGATATGGAACAAGAGGATGCATACCAGCAGTTGTGAAAAGAACAGTTGGATCGTTTTCAGGAATAATAGAATATCCAGCAATACGTTTAAAACCTTTACTTTCAAAAAATTCAAACCATTTATTTTTAAGTTCAATGTCAGTAATCATAATTAACCTCACTAAAAATTTACCTTAATATTTTACCAAACGGACCGTAAAAAATCAAGTATTTAACCATATTTAATATAAGAGTGAACAAATTGTTATTTTTAAAACCTTCTATCTTGAATTATCTTTTTAGCTTTCTTATAATTTTCTTCATCAATATCACTATATACTGAATCAAATTTTTTATTTTTATCTTTAATATAGAATTTTATTATCGCTACAATAATTGTAATAACTTCCATGAAATCTAAAGCGGCAGTCGTATAAACTTCACATAAAATTCCATAAAAAGTCAGTAAAATATTAGGTAAAATCATAAGGTATCTAACTTTTTCCATATTTTTCATCATCATAGCAAAAGTAAATAAGATTGGAGTAAGTATGACAATAATATCAAAATAACTTTTAAAGAAAATTACACCTGTTGAAACGTATAGAACAGAAAAAAGGATAAGATAGAACCAAGGAATATCCTGATTTTTACGATTATACAAATAAAACACTATACAGCGAATTATACTAATAAGGCTATTGATTCCAGCAACCAATGCATTTGTAAAAACAAAAGAGAGTGCATAGAAAAAATTAGCAACAATTTGAAAAGCAAGAAAAGTTACCTTATTCTTTAAAAAATAAGAAATAAAAACTAATATCAGAGCGATCCCACCCATAATTTGCGAAATAATAAAAAACATAAACAAATTATAACATAAAAATAAAAAAATAGGTAAAATTTTACCTATTTTTGCATTTTATTTGCAATTTCAGAAACAAATTCTGCAATTTCTGTTGCTCCATTGCGATTTTTATCCAATTTTTCTTCATTTTTAATGTATTTGTCTAAAATATGTGGATTATCAACACAACCCTCGACAAACTTTCTTGCTTTTTTCTTATCAGGAATTTCCACACCACATTTTAATCTATCTACAAATAATTTTTTCGTGCATTTTTCGATAGTAGAAGCATAATAATTTACTAAAATTGGAACTCGTAAAAAGACACTGTCCAAAATCGCATTTGGTCCTGCTTTTGTAATAAACAAATCGCTAGCTTTAAAAAGTTCATGGATATCTTTCACAAACTCAAAAGGTAAAAGTTGAATATTGTCAGGAACCTTCAATGCTTTCAACTCTTCATAAAGCTTTTTATTCTTTCCTGCGATAGCAATAATGGTCATTTTCCTATCAGACTTTATAAGTTCTTTAACAAATTCTTCTAGCTTTGCCTCAGCATAAACTCCGTCTGCAATTTTAACAACAAATTGGTCTTTTGGAATATTGTATTTTTCGCGATAAAACTCTTTACTTTTATCATCCTCCACCAAAGACTGCCTTGTAATAAAGAAAACTTGTTTAACTTTTTCTTTTGGAAATTTTCGAACTTTAATTGCCTCTTCTGAAGCAAGCTCATTATTCGTAATAAAATAATCAACTCTAGTATCCCACCAACCATGGACGTTATTGTCTGGATTATAGGTTATAACCTTACAACGTTTTTTATAGTGGTCGCGATAATAACACGAACAATGAGAAGCGAAATAGTGCGTGTCGATAATTATGTCTGGATTAATTTTCTTTAATTCATTGACATATTCGTTTCTTTGTTTACGATAGACAGTGCTATGAACAAACTTTAAAGAGGTTTGAGGGCCAAAAACTTTCATAAAAAAGAATTGTGTCCTACTATAACCTTTGGCTTTACTAGCCATTTTTGTTTGTTCTACCAAAAATTTTTCATATTTTTTTAGAAGTGGAGTTCGATGTAATATATGCGATTTAATAACTTCAATATTTTCATCTTTTCTTAACTTTAAGGCATCTAAGATAGCTTGCGCCGTTACCATATGCCCCATTCCTGCTTCGATGAAGGTTACCAAAACTTTAATTTTTCTTTTCATAATAAAAATTATAACATAGAAAAATAAAAAATCCAATTAAATAGTAAAATTATTTTATTTTTTTAATAATAACTTAATTTTTATTTTCCTCTTCTTGTGTCATGTTTTCTTCAGGCAATTCTTCATTCTTTGTTGTTTCATTAGTATTTTCTAGATTATTTTCTATATTTTGGTTATCATATTCAGTTTTATCTTCTATATTCGCATTACTATCACTTTCAACAACATCCTCAGTTTTCTTCTTTGCTTTTTCTGGCTTTTTAGATTTCGTATAATTAAATATACTCAAAAATTTACCCAACAAAAGAATAATTTTTTCACAATGAATAAGTGAATATCTTTTCATTAACGCTTTTCCTGAAATTAAAACTGCAGCAATAACAGCAGAGACCAAAGATGAAATCACCACTTGCACCATCGAATCCATATTCGCAGATATTAACGCAAC
>CALVMX010000030.1 GCA_944349415.1 uncultured Clostridia bacterium | reverse complement strand
AAAATTTACTATATACTATGTATATAGTAAAATAAAAAATTTCAGGTGTTCAGTTGAGGTGAAATGGTTTCCGCCAAAACTATAAAATATATTTGACAGTATTTATAATATTTTTTATAATATAACTATGAATATTGGAATTTATGATTTAACACATTGTTCAAATTTAAATTATGTTGAGCGAATAAAAATTTATCAACGTGTTGGGTTTAAAGAACTTGCTTTGTATCTAGATAACAAATATATGCAAGGAGATGAGAATTATTTAGATATAATAAATTTTGCCCGCAAATCTAATCTTAAAATACAACAAGTTCATATAGATTATAAAAACGCCAATTTAATTTGTGACGCAACAACAAATTTATATTTTGAATATTTAGATGCAAAAGCGAAAGAATGTGAAGAATTAAAAATACCATACTTAGTTTTGCATGCTTCAAAAGGTGATAATCCGCCTGAAATTAATATTTTACAATTAAATAAAATGGAAAACTTGTCAAAAAAACATAAAAATGTTTATTTTTGCTTTGAAAATGTTAGAAATAATTCAAATCTAGAAAAAATTCTAAATTTGAATCAACAAAACATAAAAATGTGCTTTGACCTAGGACATGCACATGCTTATGGTAACGAACATGAACTTTTTAACAAATTTAAAGATAAGGTAATTTGTTCGCATTTGCATAATAATTTTGGTAAAGATGAACACAACATATTAACTTGCGGAGAAATAGACTATAAACCAATTTTAAATGAATTAATTAAGATTGAAGATTCGTCAAATTGTATAGAGGCTTTTCCTCACAAAGATTTTAAGTTAACAAAAATAGAATTTGAATCTTTTGTGCGAGAATGCTTTGAAAGTTTAATTTAAAAACAAAAAAATAGTATCTTGAACTGATACTGTTTTTAATATTTTGTATTCTGACAACTCTCCAAGTCCTTTTTATTATAATTACTTTTTATGATTTTTTATGCTATTTTAACAATAAACTATTTATTAAAGATTATAAATATATCAAATTTTAAATTTTACAAAGATAAAGTTGACATTTTTTTATTCTGTTGATATATTAATCTTAAAAGGAAGGGGAAAGGTGGAAGAAAATATTGATAATAAAAATGAAGTTGATTCTTCAATAGAACAAAATAAAAAGAAAGATAAGGCTAGTCTAATTTTGTTTATTGTAGCCACTGTTTTGTTGACTATAGCAGTTATCTTGACAATTTTATTTGCAAGTATGACTATCGCGTTTTTTAATGCTGAATCAGAAGAACAATTAGGAGCGGTTATTGGTTTAGCAATTTATATGGCATATTTTGGAGTGCCAGCAATAATCTTAGGTGGAGTTTCTTGCATTTTGAATATAGTTGCTGTCTCTTTAACAAAAAAACTTAGGGCTTTAAAAATTGTTTTTATCATTTTATCATTTGTAATTGTCATAATAAATGTGGTTTTGTTTATTTGTATACAAGCGGGGAACTAATGGAAAACATAAATTTATATAAATCGAAATTAATTTCTCCAATTGGAGAATTATGGCTTTTAAGTGACGGCGAAAGTTTAAAAGAAATAAGTTTTGAAAACAGAGAAGATTTTAAAAATTTTGAAGAAAATGATAGGTTAAAAATATTTAGTGATACAAAATTTTTGTTGTCAAAATATTTTGCTGGAGAAAAGGTGGATTTTTCAAAACTAAAATTATCTTTTAATGTGTCGCCATTTAGAAAAACTGTCTGGGAGATTTTAAAAACAATTCCTTATGGCGAAACTATGACTTATGGCGAGATAGCAAAAATAGTTGGGCAAAAGTTTAGAAAAGAAAAAATTTCGGCTCAAGCGGTTGGTGGTGCGGTTGGTACAAATCTGTTTCCGATAATTATCCCTTGTCATAGAGTTGTCGGTAAAGACAGAAATTTAACAGGCTACTCTGGTGGTTTAGAAAAAAAGATAAAGCTATTAGAAATAGAGGGAAATAGGTTAGAGTCTTTTAAATTCCCTAAAAATTATAAAAATTGATATTTTTAATAAAAAAAATAATAAAAATGCCTATTTTTTTAGATTTTTTATTATTTTTTAATATTTTAAAGAAAATATTTTAAAAGCATATTTACAAATGACCTCAATAGTAGTATAATAAAACTATACTTATCATTTTTATTGAGGTTAGTTAAATATGAGTAAAATAGAGAAAGAAAGTTTAGATTTGACCTATTATAATGATACAGGCTATATAGGAGATCCGATTACCAGCGAACTGGAAATGCTAGAAACGGATTTACAATATATTATTGATTATGGTAGGCAAAATTTTGGAAGAAAAATTTCCAGCATGCAACAACTGAATCATCTTTTAAAAGATTGCGAGTATTTATTGATTTTTTTTAATAAAACCATAACTAAAATTAATAATAAAGAATTTGTGCAAAACGAAGACAATGCCACTATTATTGCCGAAGATTTGATGTGGCTCTATGGGGTATTAGAGCGAACTAGTAATAGATATAATCCAAAGGATGCTAAAGTAAAAGAAGATGACACTTTTTCTTTTATACATAATAGGCTGACAGAATACAAAAATAGAGTGCAAGAAATGTTAGAGTTTTATTTTGACTTAACTCCATTTACCATGGAAAACAGAAAAAAAGAATATCCTTCTAGACAAAAATTTTATAGAGTTTTGCAAGATGAAAGTCCAAATTTTACCACGCAAACTGTTCATGCAGGATTTTATAATGTGGCAACTGGAAAAGTTGTAAAAAAAGAGATAGCTTGCATTAGATATGATAATAAAGAAAAAGGTTAAACCAATGAACACTAATTTTTGTTTTGATCCTATAGTTGATAAAGATAGCAAAATTTTGATTTTAGGCAGTTTTCCAAGTGTAAAAAGTCGAGAAGTGAACTTTTATTATGGCAACCCACAAAATCGATTTTGGAAAATGATGGAAGAATTTTTTAATATCAAAATCGGCAATGATATTGAAAGTAAAAAACAATTTCTTAAAAATTATCATATAGCGCTGTGGGATATTGTGAAAGCTACGCAAATTAAAGGATCAAGCGATTTGGACCTTGTAAAAGAAGAAAAGCAAATTAATGAGGTGGAAGAGCTTTTAAAAAAGTATCCAAACATTCAAAAAGTTTTTTGCAACGGTAAAGCGAGTTATAATTTGACAGTAAAATTTTTTCCTAATATTGATGTGAATTATTTACCTTCTACAAGCCCAGCCAATGTCAGCTTTAAAAAAGAAATTTGGTTTGAAAATTTAAAAATATTAAAAAAACAGCCTTAAAATTCGTTTTTTTTGGCTATTTTTTATTGATTTTTTTGTAATTTTTATTAAATTTATAAATTTTAAAATATTTATTCAATTATTTTTTAAATATTTTTAAATTCAAATCTTTTAATTTCAGCATTGCCGAACAAGTGGAAATTTTTAAAATCGTTAAAATCAATTTCAGTGTTATTTAATATTTGTTCACAAGACGAAGCTCCGGCATTGTGTGTAACAATTAAAACTGACTTGTATTTGAAAGTTTTTAGATATTCTAAAAAGTCTTTTATTCGATTGTAAACAGATTGGAAAGTTTCTATTCCATATTTTGAACTACGCTCGTTTTTTATCAGTTTTTCTTCTTCAGTCAAGGAGCTTTTCTTTCGACCGGTAAAAATTCCTTGATTTATTTCTATCAATCTTTCATCTTTAATTATTTTAACTTTAAGTTTCTTATTCATAATATTCGCGGTTTGCATGGTTCGCATAAGTGGCGAAGAAAAAATCACATCAACTTTATCTATAAAGTTCTCGGCTTGTTCTTCAACTAGTTTTTTGCCAGTTTTGCTTAACCTATTTTGAGAATGACCTTGTGTTATTTCCTTTTCATTCCAAACTGTTGTTCCATGTCGCATAACATAGATTATCATTTTTGATTCCTTTTAGCTTTATTCAATAATGCAAATGGCGGTTGCTGTGGTTTTGTTATGAGAAATACTGAGGCTTATTTTTTTATAGCAACATTTATCAAAATAATCTTTTGCTTTTCCTTTTAAATTTACGTAAGGAATTTTTCCGTTATGTAAAATTTCAATATTCAAAAGTGTTATTTCTTCATTAAAACCTGTTTGAAAAGCTTTTGCTACTGCCTCTTTTGCAGAAAATGTTCCAGCAATATGCTCAAGCGGATTTTTGTATAAACTGAAATATTTAATCTCATTTTCAGTGAAAATAGATTTCATTTTCTTTTCGTCTTGAGCGATTTTTTCAAACCTTTTGATTTCTATAATATCAACACCAACTTGCATAAATAAATTATAACAAAATATAAGTTATATGTAAACCATTTTTACTTATATATTTTTTCTTGAAATAACATTCTTCGTAAGTTAGCTGCAACAGCCCGTGGCTGATTTATTCTTGGAACAACATTGCATAAAGAGGAAAAACAAGCGTCAAAGCGACGCTTTTTGAGTTTACTCAAAAACGAGCAAAAGCGCAGTTTTTCTCTAGTGGCCTGCCAGGGGCTCGTATGAGTCTTTGCTTGGGAGCAAAGACGAATGGCCGAGCACGGATTCTTATTCTTCCGCTCCGACCGGGACTGTCCCGGGTTCACAAACGGAGTTTGAAAGCAAATTTATTTGCTTTGAGCCCCGGCGTTTACAAAAAAAATAAAACAGTCCTTCGACTGTTCTTTTTCCTGGTGGCCTGCCCGGGGCTCGAACCCGGGACCCCAAGATTAAAAGTCTTGTGCTCTACCAACTGAGCTAGCAGACCATATTAAATTTAAACAAACAATAATATACTAGATTTTTCGATAAAAGTCAAGACAATTAGTAAAAAATATATTATTCTTTGTTAGACAATTAATGTCTTTAGTTTTGTGAACCTACGGTTATCGTTCTGTGTTGAGGTAAGTAGGTTCAAAGCAAAATTTTCAATTTTGCAAAAAACTTTTTAAGTTTTTTATCCTGCCATATCGAAAATTAAATATAACAGGTTGGCAGGGGTGGCAGGATTTGGTGCAGTGAAACGGACAGTTTACTGTCGGCAAGTTTCACAAACCTGCTAGGACTACCTTCTTGAGTTGAGCCGACTACGCAAGTAGGTTCAAAGCAAAATTTTCAATTTTGCAAAAAACTTTTTAAGTTTTTTATCCTGCCATATCGTAAATTAAATATAACAGGTTGGCAGGGGTGGCAGGATTTGGTGCAGTGAAACGGACAGTTTACTGTCGGCAAGTTTCACAAACCTGCTAGGACTACCTTCTTGAGTTGAGCCGACTACGCAAGTAGGTTCAAAGCAAAATTTTCAATTTTGCAAAAAACTTTTTAAGTTTTTTATCCTGCCATATCGTAAATTAAATATAACAGGTTGGCAGGGGTGGCAGGATTTGAACCTACGCATGCAAGAGTCAAAGTCTTGTGCCTTACCGCTTGGCTACACCCCTAAATATTCCAGCACCGAATGGCTGGGGTGGTAGGATTCGAACCTACGCAATGTTGGAGTCAGAGTCCAATGCCTTACCGCTTGGCGACACCCCATCGCGCAAAAATTAGTGGGGTGATCGAAGGGGATCGAACCCTTGACCTCCAGAGCCACAATCTGGCGTTCTCCCAACTGAACTACGACCACCACGATGGTGCTCCCAGAAGGATTCGAACCTTCGACCTCTGCCTTAGAAGGGCATTGCTCTATCCAGCTGAGCTATGGAAGCAAGTGGAGCAGGTGAAGGGAATCGGACCCTCGCAACCAGCTTGGAAGGCTAGTGTTCTACCACTGAACTACACCTGCACATTGCCGTATTAGTTTAACACGGCGAAGATAAAAAGTCAAGAAAAAAGCGAAAAATTTTCAAAATGGAACAATTTTTTTTGAAATTGATATAAAATTCAAATTTAACTAAGCATTTTTTCTTCTTCTATGGTTTTTAAAGATCGAGCAGCGAGATCACTAAATATTTTGTTTATATCTTCGGTAATTTGTGGATTGTTGTTGAATTGTTTTTGCAAATTGTTTGCATGGTCACATTGCATAGCGGTAATGTATAAATTTGCATATGAGTAAGCCAAAATTGGATCAGATGGATGAGCTTGATACTTTTTAATAATCAATTTTTCCATATTTTCAGAGATGTCAGGCTCCAGCACCATGATATCTTCAATTTTATCAATTAAATTCAAAACATTGGCGAAAATAGGTTTATTGTCTAAAAAAGCCTCTAAAAACACTTCTGTTGCTCGGCACTTTTTAGCGAAATAGTCAGATTCTAAATAAAAACTTCTTAATTGTCTAAGCTTAGCATATTTTTCCATTCTTAAGATTTCAAGTTTGTTATTAAGAAGATCAGTAAAAAAGACGTTTTCATCAATACATGCAACTTCGCCATTCCTCATCCAAATCAATGGATGAACTTTTGTGTTATAAATTTTGTTTTCATGCATGGCAGATAGTAGTTCATCAAATATTTTATACTGAGCTTTATTGGAAGTTAAATTATTTATAGCTTCAAACAGCAATATGTATTTTTCATTTGTTCCATAAGTTTTAATAAAGTTATAGATAAAATTCTTTTTATCAAATTTAATTTTTTCTTTTAAGCAAAAAATTGCAGCATTAAACTGGCCGTTTTCCGCGAGTTGAATAATTTGTCTTTTTGTTTTGAAAGACGATTTGTGGAAATAACGACCAATTAGAGTCAAAAAGTCATCATCAATATCTTTAAAATTTTCTTCGAGCATTGCGACTCCTTATAAAAATATTTTAACATAATTAGGGCGATAAATCAATAGTAAATGGAAAACTTTGTAAAAAATTGATTTATGACTTGCAAATTACAAAATATTTATGATATACTAAAAAGGCAAACATGCGGCTATGGCGGAATTGGCAGACGCGCTGGATTTAGGTTCCAGTTCGAAAGAGTGGAGGTTCAAATCCTCTTAGCCGCACCAAAGAGGAGCAATCCGAACCATTTGGCTCAGATTGTTCTTTTTTATTGTTTAGTTTATTTCCAAGGTCAGTATAATCTTCCACATTTTCAAGTTTTATATTGTTACCACTATTATCGCTAATGTTATAGGCTATATTAATATAGTCATCATACAATATTACTTTGTTTACAAACATATTTATAAGTCTTTGACATGCTTTTAAATCTGTGTTATCTATTTCAGCAAAAGATATTAAAAATTTATATACACTTTCGCTAGATAACGGTTTAATTTTTCTAACTGAATGCTCTGCAATTTTTATTTCCAATTCTTCTTTTTGTGTTTCTAATGAATTTAATTTTTCGTTTGTTGTTTTACTAAATATGCCATTTGCAATAGCATTTGCTAAATTGTTTAATTGTCTATTTATGTCCTTTAATTGTGCATTTAACGAAGTTAAAACATTGTCTTTTGCTATTTCTTTGTTGAATATCTCTGCAACACTGTTTGCTATTTCTTTTACTTGTTTGCAATTTTTAAGAAAAAGCTTTGTTGCGTTGATAATATAATTTTCAATATAATTCTTTTCAACAGATTTCTTATCACAAGTATGATTTTTCTTTCTGTTTACACATTTATAATAATAGTGAATACCATTTCTTCCTGTTCCACTATCACCAGTCATAAGTGCTTTACATTTTCCACAAACAAGTTTGCCAGACAAAAGAAAAGGTATAGGTGCTTTCTTTTGTGCACCTGTATGTTTGCCAACAGATAGCATTTTATTCACTTTTTCAAAAGTCGTGTCGTCTATTATCTGTGGGTAAACATTTGTATAAATTGTGCCATTTATAAAATATTGACCGGTGTAAATTTTATTTCTTAAAAGCCTTGAAACGACATTTATATTAAACTTTCCACCCAAAACATTTGTAATTCCTTGACTATTAAGTTTTATAGCAATATCTTTTAATTTGATACCACTTATGTAATCGTTGAAAACTTGTTTGACTATTTCTGCCTGTTGTTCGTTTATACATACTTTTTTATCTTTTACATAATATCCAAAAGTAACCCTGCCACCAACAAATTGTCTTTTAATTAAACTCTCTTTTCTCCCACGCTTAACTTTTTGGCTTAATTCAGCAGAATAATATTCAGCAAAGCTTTCAAGTATACCTTCCAAGATTATGCCTTCTGGACTATCTGTTATAAGTTCTGTTGCAGATATTACCTTAACACCATTTTTCTTTAGTATTGCTTTGTTTACAGCACTATCGTGTCTTGACCTTGCAAATCTATCGAACTTATATACAATGATAAATTCAAAGCCCTTTTTCTTACTATCTTGTAGCATTTGTTGAAATGCTGGTCTATGGTCATTTGTTCCTGTCATAGCCCTGTCGATATATGTATCTACAATCTTAATATTTTCTCGTTCTGCATATTCTTTGCAAACTCTAAGTTGTCCTTCAATAGATTGTTCTGTTTGACTATCACTTGAATATCTTGCATAGATAACTGCTTTTTTCATATAACACCACCATTTCTTCATTATACCGCTATACTCTTAAAAAGTAAGCATATTTGATAATATTTTTTAGTAAAATTGAGTGTTTTTAATGAAAATTATAGGAGGCAGGATAAGGAAAAGCCTCAAAATTGTTTTTTGGGGTTGAAAAAGCCTTATAAAATAAGACTTTTAGATGATTCACCCCAAAAAACAAAAGTTTCACTTTTGAGTCGTTCCCCTTTTTAGACCAAGTGTGACACCCACTTGTCTTTTTTTTATTGAAAATATGGTAATTTTTTATAAAATATGTTATACTTAAAATGTCCATTAGTTAACCAATCCAAAACTATTCCTTGCAAAGATTTTATTCTTTGGAGGGACGATGTTTAACAACAATGTGGACAATCTTGATTGTTGTTATAGTTCCTTACAAAAGGATAACACTGCTATCTGTGATTTAAAAAATAATATAGTCACAATAGGAACAGTAAATTTGAATAGTAAGCAAATAAATGATATTTCATTTGTTCTTGTTCACGATTTGCTAGAATTTACTCGTAGTGGTGGTGACTTAACAAATTTATCAGCAAAGAAAATATATTCATTTCTAACTGATAAATCCAAGGCGATAAACAACAATTAGGCAAAAAAGAGAAGTTTTATCCAATACTTCTCTTTTTTGTTTTGTATAGAAAAGTAATTATAGTTTTGTGAAAACTACTATGAACATAAAACCAACCTAAACGATTTAGTTTAAATTTGATATCGCTTATTGTATCATACAAAGTATAAATTTAACCGAGTTCAACTTTCACTTTTTATTTAAAAATTTTACAATTTTATATCTATTTTTTTATTTAGTATGTTATAATAAAGTTATGAGGTTGAAATGAAAAATTTACAAAAAGTATTTATTTTAGTTATTACAATATTTATATGCTCAATTATAAGTGGGTGTGCTAATAATAATAAAAATAGTAATTCTGATACAAGCAATTCTGTACAATTATCCGCACCTGTACCAACTTGGAATAATGGAGTAATATCTTGGGATTCGGTTGATAATGCTTCAAAATATGAGGTTTCTATTAATAATATTATTTCATATACATATGAAACAGAAATAAAAATTGATGTTTCTACGAGTTTGCAACATTATGATATCAAAATTAAAAGTATAAGTGAAGATTTAAACTATACTAACTCTGAATTTAGCGATGAATTAAGTTTTGATACCTTAAAATTATACTCTCCAAACTTATCATATACAATAAATCATTCAGCACATTTGGTTACTTTAAATTGGAAAACTTCTAATTTATATGCTGATTTTTACGAGTTATATTTAAACGGTGCCTATCATAGTAAAATATCATCGAGTGATATAAATTCGTATGTAAATGAAAATGAATCATATATAATAAATAATATTACTTGTTCATATAGTTTAAATGGAGATATATTTAGTGTTGGTACAAACCAATTTTATATTAAAGCCATAAGTAATAATAAATATTATTTACCATCAAACAATTCAAATATTATGTCGCTAAATAAAAATAGTCAATATACAAACATTAGAGTTGAAAATGGTCAATTATTATATAATGATAATTCAATTTATAATATAGATTATGATATGGTTACAAAAGATTATGATTTTCCAGTGATTAATAAGGAAATACCCGACTCCACATCCGTAATAGACCCTAAAGAACACACATTATGGTCTGACCCTGTATATGTCAATATATACAGGATTCATTATCCTAAAATAATAGAATGCATTAAAAATACCGATTCAATAGATATAACAATTCAAGGATATGATCCGTCTTATGTGGGGACAGAACACAAAAAAACGCTTGGTTACGATTATGATAAAATAGAATTTATATTTTTTCTAGATACTGTAAAACAATTTTCAATCATAAAAAATTCAAATTGTCTTGATGAAGAAATATTCATATTAACAAAATTAGAATTAGTAAATAATAACTGTTCAATAGAAGATATAAATAAAATTAGTATTATAGCTCATAAAGATGGCTATGTAAGTTCGAAAATTTTCACTTTCAATATTTAATTTGCATTTATGCATGTGCTTGTCTTATATAAGAGGTGATATTAGATGTTCATTGAAATATTTTTAGTCGTATTACTTATTTTTTCCATTATTCTTGGAATATTAAATGGAATTTGGCTCCATAAAAAGGAGCAAAGTGAAATTTTTAATATTTTAGTCGAGTTGGTTAAAATTATATTGCCAATATTTGCCTTAATTTCATTGTTTTTGCCTTTAGATTATAGTTCTTTTTGGTGTATTGCATATATTAGTATATATTATGTTTTGGACGCAATTTATAACTTATTAGGTAAAATAAATCTGCAAGATATTCAAGGCAAGAAATTTAATCCAAATTTAGTAGAACAAAAAACGAAGAAAATAATAACTAGTTTTACAATCATATATGTACTATCTTTTCATCTTTTAATGCATTATTTAATTATAAACTGGATTTATAATAGTTTATTAATAAATATTTTTAGTATCATTGGGCTGATAATATTAGGATTTTTATCATTAATGGGGGCTTCATTAATGTTGTATGATTTCTACACTATAATAGAGTTCCCTGTATTTAATAACATTATAAATAATATAGCAAGAAACATAAAAGTTATTACATATGAAAAGTTGTATAAGAAAATAAAATACATTGATAAATTCTTCATTTATGTTTTTAAGCCAGAAATAGAACCACAAATTAATTTAAAATCAATTATATCTACTTTGAAAAACGAATGGTCAGAAACAGAATTGAATAACAAATTGTCAGAGAATGACCAAAAATTTATAACTGAGTCTTTAATAAAGTTTCAAGATTGTTACATAAAGCAAAAAAAGTCTAAATCAAACATTTAATGTTAAAGTATTCAATTTATACTAGTTGCAGTGCATAAAGAATATAATAAAACAACAATTATTCAAACAAAAAAACTTAAATGTCACAACGAATAATAATAAATTTATATCCCACCCAAATTGTTTGGTTCGGATTTGTTATCGTTTGTTGCACCAAACAAGAATAATCCGAACTTTTAAGTTTGGGTTATTTTTGTTTGTACTTTTATTTTTCCACTTTTCATTTTTCATTTTTCTTTTAAGTTCGGATTATTTTTGAAATAAGAAATAAGAAAGAAAAAAGAAAAGTTGTAAGGCATTAAAAGATAATCTCTAAATTCAAATCCAAATTTCTCTCTTTTGTTTTGAAACTTGATAATTGTATGATATAATTGTTTTACAGTTAAAGAGGTAAATTTAATATGAAAGTTATTGTTGATAAAAGAACT
>CALVMX010000029.1 GCA_944349415.1 uncultured Clostridia bacterium | reverse complement strand
AATATTGCAACTATTTTGGTAATTGGTATAGAGTGGAGCCGGTTCGTTGGATACTTGACACAGATGCTACATCATCAGAGTCAGGATATGTCTCCACAGACACACTTGCTGTTATGGGAAGTGTGGTATACATTGGCAGATATTCAAATACGTCACTTGGCTTAGGTGACGGTTATGAAACAGGAGATGACTTTTCATTTATAGATTATTACTACAATAATTTCTTGCCTACTGAAAGAGAATATTTAGTTGAATTTAGTGCGGAAAGTGAAACATTTAACAGCAATGCTCTTCCAACTGTAACAACATCAACAAACAACATATTCTTAGCATCAAGCGAGGAAATAGAAAGTGTTATAGGCACTTACTCGGCGGAATTCTCTGATCTAGTCAAGGACTATTTAAAAATGACAGACGAAGGAAACTATTATTTTGTTCGTAATTTAGGTTCGAATTTAAATAGCGTCACATGTTACACACAAGGTGGCGGAGAGGTTAACCAAACACCAACATCATATCTTGGCATGAGATTTACTATTCAAGTTTCTGAATTTGTTTACATGTAATTTAGATTTATTGGTAAAGTAGTTTAGGCTACTTTACTTTTTTATTTTAATAGTGTATAATTAAAACTAGTTTTAAATTGAAAGAGGTTTTTATGATTTTAGATATTCAAAAAGAAAAATTAAAAGTTTTAAAAGACGATTTCTCTTTTATCAAGGAGTGTCTTTGACCCGGAAAGTTTAAATTCCAAGCTGGAAGATTTGAAAAAACAGCAACTTTCTGAAGGTTTCTACAATAATGCAAAGCTTGTCTCTAAAGTTGGTCGTGAAATGAAAAATTGCGAATACAAGCTTGAAAAAATCCACTCGCTTGCTAAAAAAATTGAAAACGCTGAGGCTAGCATTGAACTTTTAGAGGTAGAAGAGGACGAAGGGCTTTTTGCTGAGCTCAACAACACTCTTAGTGAACTTGAAAAAGATATCGAGGCTGCGAAACTGGAAACTTTGCTTTCTGGGAAATATGATAGTTACAATGCTATCATGACTTTGCACGCTGGTGCCGGTGGAACGGAAGCGCAAGACTGGACAGATATGCTTTTTCGTATGTATTCTATGTATGCTGAAAAAAATGGCTACAAAATTAAAGTCTTGGATATTTTAGACGGCGATGAAGCCGGAATTAAAAGTATTTCCTTTTTAGTTAGTGGCGAATATGCTTATGGATACTTGAAAGCTGAGAAAGGGGTGCACAGGCTGGTCAGAATTTCGCCTTTTGACGCCAATGCTCGTCGTCATACAAGTTTTGCAAGTGTGGAAGTTATGCCGGAAATTGAGGAGGCTCCTGATATAAATATTCGTCCGGAAGATTTGAAAATTGACACCTACAGAAGTTCAGGAGCGGGCGGACAACATGTTAACAAAACGGAATCGGCTATTAGAATCACGCATATTCCAACAGGTATTATAGTTGCGTGCCAGACGGAACGTTCGCAAATTCAGAATCGTGAGACCGCCATGAAAATGCTCTACAGTAAGCTTGTGGAAAAACAAGAACTTGAAGAAATGGAAAAACTTTCGGCTATTCGTGGTGATATTAAAAAAATTGAATGGGGAAGTCAAATTCGCTCTTATGTTTTTTGTCCTTACACTCTTGTCAAGGACCACCGCACAAACTTTGAAACAAGTGATGTTCAGGCTGTTATGAATGGCGAAATTCAAGAGTTTATCAATGAGTATCTTAAACGAACCAGTGCAAAAGGAGAGAAAAATGTCTAACTATTTAGAAATAGCCAAGAAAAAGTTTGATATGCTAAGAGATAAAGACAATGTTACCATTCTTTCCATTGAAAGCTCATGTGATGAAACCGCTGTGGCTATTGTTAGAAATGGAAGAGAAGTTCTTTCCAATATTGTAGCTACTCAAATTGATATTCATAAACGCTTTGGCGGTGTTGTGCCAGAAGTGGCATCCAGAAATCATATCCTTGCCATTTCCTCTTGCTATAAAAAGGCTTTAGAAGAGGCAAATTTAAAGGCGGATAATATTGATGCTATCGCTGTGACTTACGGTGCTGGACTTATTGGAGCTCTGCTTGTCGGTGTTAATTTTGCAAAAACTTTAGCATATGCGCTAAACCTTCCTCTTATTGCTGTCAGCCATATTCATGGGCATATAAGTGCAAATTACATATCTCATTTAGATTTGAAACCACCTTTCACTTGTCTTATGGTGAGTGGTGGACATACTGCAATTTTGGACGTTGATGACTATTGCGAAATAAAACTTATTGGCTCGACAGTGGATGATTCCGTCGGAGAGTGCTTTGATAAGGTGGCAAGAGTTTTAGGGCTTTCCTATCCTGGTGGTCCTAACATTGATAAACTTGCAAAGAAAGGTAAAAATAATATAAAATTCAACTATCATCCTCCTCTTCACGAGAGTTATAACTTTTCTTTCAGTGGATTAAAGACCGCGGTTGTCAATTATGTTCACACTTTAGAACAGAGAAAGGAGACTGTCAATAAAGAGAATGTGGCATGTTCTTTTCAGGAAATTGTGACTGACGAATTGACAGATAAAGTTATGAGATATGTTCTTGAAAATGGCAAAAAGCAACTTGTTGTTGCAGGTGGAGTAGGGGCTAATTCAAGGTTAAGAGAGAAATTGACTAAACAATGTGAGAAAAATAATATACAAATTTTTCTTCCAGATTTAAAATATTGCACTGACAATGCGGCGATGATAGGTTCTATGGCTTATTACTATTTAAAAAATGGACTAGGGCTTGCGGATTTAACTCTTACAGCCAAACCAAATGTTGAGATTACACTTTCTTCAAAAAATTAAAACAGGATATTATGGAAAAGATAAAATTATTTTTTAAAAATTTAAAATGGTATGATTATGTTATATTAGCGGTTTTCATTATAACAATGCTTACTGTTGGGCTCGTTTTTCATTCTAATGCCATAACTATTTTAAATGCAATTTTAGGCTCAGTAGGGGTTTATTTTATTGCAAAAGCAAATATTGTTGGGCAATTTATTACAACAGTTCAAGTAATACTATATCTAATTATTTCCTATTTTAATGGTTTATATGGTGAAGTCATAATCAGTGCTTTTATTATGTTTCCTTTTTATATTGTCACAATAATTTTGTGGTTTAAAAACTTGAATAAAAAAAGTGAAAATGTTGGTGAAGTAAGAATTAACAAAGGGCTTACATGGAAAGAGTGGGTTATTATGATTGTTTGTGTTGGATGCGTAACTGTAGCTATTTTCTTCCTATTAAGACATTTTAACACAAGACTTCTTGTTTTGAGCACTTTATCTGTTGCTTTTACTGTTATTGCAAGTTATCTTTCAGTTAGGCGATCAGAATTTTCCTTTATTTTTTACATAATAAGTAATATAATTGGAGTAGCCATGTGGATTGCACTTGTTATTCAAGATAATAATTTATCTCAACTTATAACATTTATTACAAGTTTAACTTATTTACTTATCAATATATTTGGAATTTTTAATTGGTTAAAATTAAAGAAAAAACAGGAGGCGGAAAATGGAACTTTTAGCACCAGCAGGTAATTTTGAAAAATTTTTAACTGCACTTCATTTTGGAGCGGATGCTGTGTATCTTGCAGGAAATAGATTTGGACTTCGCGCTTTTGCGGGAAATTTTTCTGACGAAGAAATAAAGGAAGCGGTCAAAATTGCTCATAAAATAGGTAAAAAAGTTTACATAACTTTAAATATAATTGCAAAAGATGAAGATTTTGAAGGATTAAAAGAGTATTTGGAGTTTTTGCAAGAAACGGAAGTTGATGCTGTTATTGTGGCAGATATCGGTGTTATGGAGTTTGTAAGAAAATACGCTCCAAAACTTGATATCCATATAAGCACACAGGCGAATATTATAAATTCTTATACAGCCAAATTCTTTGCTGATTTAGGAGTAAAAAGGCTGATACTTGCAAGAGAACTTTCGCTTGAACAGATTAAAAAATTAAGACAAAATCTTCCTAAAGAAGTGGAAATTGAAGTTTTTGTTCACGGCGCAATGTGCATGGCATATTCTGGAAGATGCCTTCTTTCCAATTATCTTACAGGACGCGATTCCAACCATGGTGAGTGTGTGCAAGCGTGCAGGTGGAAATATTATGTCCGAGAAGTCAGTCGCGATGACGAGCTTGAAGTGGAAGAGGACGAAAAGGGAAGTTATATTTTTAACTCTAAGGACTTGAATATGCTTTCACACTTAGAGGAACTTAAAGGTGCGGGCGTTGATAGTATCAAGATAGAAGGAAGAATGAAATCTTCTTATTATGTGGCAACTGTTGTCAATGCTTATCGTATGGCGCTTGATATGTTGCCAGAAAAACCTACTGAAGAGCTTGAAAAAGAACTTCTAAAGGCAAGTCACAGAAGATACACCACAGGTTTCTATTTTGATGAAGAAAATCGTCAATTTCAAGAAGATAGTATGCCTGTTCAAGACTCTGAGTTTATGGCTGTGGCAGTTGAGGACGCAAAAGACGGAAAGGTTAAAGTGGAAATGCGAAACAAATTTTCTGTAGGTGACACTTTAGAAATTTTGAGTCCTAAAAAAGACTGTTTTAACAAAAAAGTGGAAATTAAAGAAATTATTGATTCTAATGGCGAAAAAATTGATAGTGCGAAAAAAGTCCAGGAAATTGTGGAAATAAATATGGAATACCCAATTCTTAAAGGCGATATTTTGAGAAAATAAGAAAATTTGTTAAAAAATTTTAATTATTTAATAAATCAATTTGACAAATCATATAAATTTTATGTAAAATAAATTAGGATAGAGATGGCAAAAGTGAAATTAAGATATATTGAAAATGTGGAAGGAAAACAGCACCTCAATTTCATTGAGGGAAGAAAATTGATGCAAAGCGCGAGAGCAGATTTAAGAAATTCTATCTTCTCGCTCCTTCTTTTTTGTGCCTTATTATTCCTTTTCATCATAATTTCCGGCTTTAACTTCTTTTATATAGGATTTTTAGTTGCATTTTTAGTTATTTTTATTGCTATGATAGTTGTTTTTTCCATTCAAAGTAGACGAGGGCGAAAAAAATGTGTAAAAGCGGTGCTTAATTCTAAAAATACCGAAATTGTTAATCGTGCGAGTATTTCGAAATCTTCAAGAGCGATTGTTGAAAGTATGAGTTCCACACTTGATAAATATGAGGCAAAAGAAAAATTTCCAGGCATTGTGAAAAAAGTGATAAGAAAAGGACGTCACATTCACAAAGCAAACGAAATAACCGAATTTGAAGAAGAAAAATTGAAAAAGGAAAGAGAATAGTTCTTTCTTTTTTTATATAAAGTTATAGTTTTAATTTGATTAATTTATAAGTATATGTTAAAATAAAATTATGATACGAATAACAAAAGATTGGAAAAATCGACTTTCTGCTGAATTTGAAAAAGGATATTTTAAAAAACTTCAACAATTTTTGGAAAGCGAATATTCAAAATATGATATTTATCCAAAAATGGAAAATATTTTTAATGCACTTAACTATTGTCCTTATGACAAAGTTAAGGTCGTGATTATTGGTCAAGACCCTTACCATGAACCTCACCAAGCACACGGACTTTCTTTTTCTGTGGAAGAGGGAGTGGATTATCCGCCTTCACTTGTCAATATTTTCAAAGAAATTGAAGACGATTTACATATCAAAGTGCAAAATTCTGGAAATCTTGCAAGGTGGGCAAAACAAGGAGTTATGCTTTTAAACACCACTTTAACAGTAAGGCGTGGACAGGCAAATTCACACCGCGGACATGGCTGGGAGATATTTACAAATGAAGTGATTAGGCAACTTTCTGCAAGAAAAGACCCTATTGTGTTTATTTTGTGGGGAAGTAATGCACAAAGTTTTGAACCTATCATCGAAAAACAACATTTGGTTTTGAAAGCCCCACACCCAAGCCCACTTTCGGCATATCGTGGCTTTTTTGGTTGTAAACATTTTTCAAAAGCAAATGAATTTCTAAAGAGTATAGGAAAAGAGCCTATCGACTGGAGTTAGGCTCTTTTTTATATACGGATAATTTATTTTTCTTTTTTAAAATAAATTTCTAATTTTTTAGCGAAATCGTTAAAATCTAAAATTCTTTCTACCTCATTTGGCAAAGGGAGATTTTTGTTATAGTCAGTTGTATAAAGAAAAGCGTGTTTGTTTCTTTTATCTTTAAAATATTCCGCCACTCTTTGTGTTATTTTTAAATCGTCATCAATAAAAATATCGGCATTTACTTCTTCACATATTTTTTCTTTATCAATTCTGCCAATGTAAATTTTATCATACTTAATATCTTGTTTTGCAAGCCATTCTAGTGTTATTTTTTCTGGCTCTGTGTGCCAATCAGTTGCTCTTGCGGTTGCAATAACAATCTTATGCCCATTATTATGAAGAGAATTGATAATTTTTACGGCATTGTCTTTGCACGGAAATTCTAGCATCATTTTATCACCATATGTTTTATACCATTTAAGAGCAGTTTCAATGTCCCAATTAAATTTTTTTTCTGCAAAGCGAACATTGTTTGCAATTTGTTTGTATGGAAGATTATGCTTTTGAAAAAATCTACGAATATAAAATTCGCTAAACTTGTCTGTATCACATATTGTGTCATCTAAATCAAAAACAAAAACCATAATTGCCTCCTTTAAATATGATTTTACCATATTATTTTAAATATGTCAAGACCAAAAATTAATAGATACAATTATTTACAAAATATTTATTGGAAATTTAATAATTTATACCTTCAATTTTGAATAATTTTTTTAATAATTTGGCTTCAAAACCTCTCTAAAAAATCACATCAAGATAAGTCACGACCAACTCGCCAATGAAATGCGAGTTGCGTTTGGTCGTGAAATGAAAAAACAAGCATCAAATGAAATTTTGAAACTTGTTTTCAAAATGAATTAAAAGTGCAGTTTTTTCATTGGTGCAGGTGGTGGGACTTGAACCCACACGAAGTTGCCCTCTCAGGATTTTAAGTCCTGTGCGTCTGCCATTCCGCCACACCTGCAAACGTTTTTTTGTTTTGTAAATGTAAAAAAGTGGGGTATTGTGTTCAATAATTTTTCTTATATCTTGCTTTTAAGTGGATAACCACTTTGGAGGTACCACCCGGATTTGAACCGGGGAATAAAGGTTTTGCAGACCTTTGCCTTACCGCTTGGCGATGGTACCATTTTAACAAAATTGGCGAAGTTTAAATTTTTAAAACTCCGCCAAAATTTATTTTTTAAGAGTTTTCCTCTTATGCCTTATGGCAACCAAACCGTAAGGAAACCAAGGTTTTTAGGTTTTAGTGGAGCGGAAGACGAGATTCGAACTCGCGACATTTGCCTTGGCAAGGCAACGCTCTACCACTGAGCCACTTCCGCAAAATTAAAATATTAAGTTTTTGATTTTGCCTTTATAGATTATGCAAAAGTTTTATTAGTTTGACTAGAGTTTCATTTTTATATATTCTAAAAATCTCACTCTTGACAACTGCTCTCTCATTTTAGCAAATTTCTTTTAAAAAATCAAGTGTTTTTCAACATTTTATAAAAAAATATAAAATTTATTTCATAGGTTAAAAATCAAAGTAAAAAATAACACCAACAAAATGGTGCTAAATTTTTACTTTCTACTATTTTGCTGATTTTGCGTTATCTAACAATTTTGCAAAATGAGCTTTCTTACGATTTGCAGAGTTTTGATGAATTACATTTTCTCTTGCAGCACTATCAAGTTTTGAAGCAAGAGTTTTGTATATTTCTGCTGCTTTTTCAACATCTGTTGCAAGAGCGTCTTTAAAGTTTCTGATATATGTTTTAATTTCAGATTTAACAGAATTATTTTGAACTCTTCTTTCTTTTTCAATAAGAACTCTTTTCTTTGCTGATTTAATGTTTGCCATTTCTTTCTCCTTATTTACTTATTAAAAATTTTACCTAATGATTATATCATATCAAAAATAAAAAATCAACTTATTTTTTCAAATTTTTTTGGCAATATTTAAATTATGTTAGATTTAGTTGATGAATGTGGTAAAGATTTAAAGAATTGTGGTTATGAAAGCATTGATTTAGGCAAATATAATGCTACTTGTTCTAAACTTTTTATTGATTCTGACGGAAAAAGTAAGAAAGTGGGTTTTGATAAAGGGCATTATTATATTTTAACGGCACCACTTGTTTTGGGGCTTCCAGATGAGCATTTTAATTTTTTGAAAAGTGAGATAAAAAAGAGGCTAAAACTTTTATTTAAACTTAATAAAATCGATAAAAATAAAAATTTTTTGTTTGTTGGGATAGGCAATCCTAAAATCATAAGTGATAGTTTTGGAAGTAGAGTCATTGATAAAATTGAAATAAAACCTTTTCAAGAAGAAAATAACATTTTTAAAATTTCGCCTAACACATTTTCAAACACAGGTATCAATGCATATGAAATCGTCAAGCTGTTGGTTGAGGCATTTGATATTTCAGTTGTCGTTTTGTTTGATGCTCTTGTGACAACAAATTTGATTCGCCTTGGCACTTCTCTTCAATTTAATGATGCTGGGCTTACTCCAGGAAGTGCTGTCAATAAGTTTGGGATGGCTATCAATAAGGAGACCTTAGGAGTTCCGTGTCTTTCAGTTGGTGCTCCATTTATGATTTCGGCAGGAGATATTTCAAAAAAGTGTTCGAGTGATTTGATTTTGGCAGAAAAGGATGTTGAAGAGAAAGTAGAGTATCTTTCTAGTCTTGTTGCAGAAATTTTTAATGAACTTTTGGAAAATTAAAAATAATAACGGCTAAGAATAAAGTTTTGTAAAATAATATTAGTTTTTATAAGCCAAACCTAAAACTTTCAATTTATTAATTGTTAGCAATAACTTCCAATATGTTAATTGTTAGCAATAACTTCCAATTTGTTAGTTGCCAACAAAAAAATCCAATTTAATATTTGTTAATACGCTCATATTACTGCAACAAACAAAGTTTGTTTTCATATATATTATATATGAAAAATGTTTTACTTATAGATAGCGGTTCCGGAGGAATCAATATATTAAAAGAGTGTGTAAAAGTTTGCCCATATTGTAACTATCTTCTGTTTTGTGATTCGGCGAATCTGCCATACGGAAGCAAAACAAAAGAAGAATTAATTGCAATTACTACTAAAAATCTTGATAGAATCTATTCATTTTTTAAGTTTGAAATAGTTGTTCTTGCATGTAACACTTTGACTGCGACTGTTATAGACGAGATGAGAGAAAAATATAAGAATATAGTTTTTATTGGAACAGTGCCTGCAATAAAGCCAGCACTTAATGATTTTCTTGAAGAAGATATTTTGGTTTTGGCGACCGAGGCGACGGTAAAAAATAACAAATTGATTAAAAAGCATAAAAAAGTGAGAAGTTTGGCACTAAACGATTTAGCGCCACTTATTGATGATAATTTGGATAATCTAGATGTTTTAGAGCCTTATTTGAAAGAAAATATTGAGGATGATTTTAAGGCTATTGTGCTTGGTTGCACCCATTACGTAGCTATTTCTCAAATTTTAGTTAGAATATATCCAAATGTTAAATTATTTGACAGTGCAAATGGTGTGGCAAGAAGATTAAAAAGTTTTATTGATGATGAAAAACAAGAGTTTCAAGTGCAAATTTTTTGTGACAAAACTGAAAATTTAGGCAAATTTTGGTTTTATTATTTTAAAAAATAATATTTTAAAATAGTATTTTATTTTTTTAATTTTATATAGTTTGAAGCTTATTAATATACAAAGTGATAGAAAATAAATAAAGATGTGGTCACATTTAAAAAGTAAGACGCGGTCATAAATAGAAAGTGACATGGTCATAAATAGAAAGTGACGCGGTCACAAATAAAGAGTGATGCGATCACAATAAGAAGTGGCGTGGTCACAATATTAAGTTATAATCACAAAAAAGAGTGACAAGGTCACTCTTCAAATAGATTTGAATTTATAAATACAGGGTCACTGGTTATATTAATTCCGAGTTTTTTCAATGTATGTTCTTCATTTGAAGGAATAATATAAGTGCTATGTGCTTCGCAACCTTCAAGGTTAGTAAGTTCAGCTATTGCTTTTTTCGCTTTTTCGTTACGAGCTGAGCAAATTGACAACGCTACCAAAATGTCATCAATAGTAAGTAGCGTTGAACTTGACTTTAATATTTTTGTTCGGTATTCCACAATAGGCATTAAAATATCATCAGTTATTACGTCAAAATCATCGCCTAGATTTGCCAAAGTTCTCAAGGCATTTAAAACGACAGCTCCACAAGCGGTTATTATCGTTTTAGATTTTCCTGTGACAATTTCGCCATTTGGAAGTTCTAAAGCAACAGTTGGATAATTGGATGCTTTTGCCACTTCTCTTGATACATCAATGACTTTTAAAATATCGTCAGTAACTTTGACTTCACTGACAAGTGATTTATTTCTTTCTAGATTATCAAATGTGATTTGCCCTTTCTTATAGTCACATTCTGCACGATAATATCTTCTTAGTATTTCCTTTTTTGCTGATAATTGTGCTAATTTATCGTCAACAATAGCCGAGGCTATCATATTTACACCCATATCAGTAGGAGACTTGTAGACATCTTTACCCATTATTTTATGTAGTATATTTTGTAAAATTGGAAAAACGGCAATATCGCGATTATAGTTTATAGCAAGTTTACCATAAGCGTTAAAGTGGAAAGGATCTATTTGATTTACATCATTTAAGTCGGCAGTTGCAGCTTCATAGGCGATATTTACTGGGTGCTTTAACGGTAAATTCCAAACTGGGAAAGTTTCAAATTTAGCATAACCGGCTTTCACTCCGTGTTTGTATTCGTGATAAAGCTGTGAAAGGCAGGTGGCAAGCTTTCCGCTTGATGGACCAGGAGCTGTAACAACGACAAGTGGTTTGGTGGTTTCAATATATGGATTTGCGCCATAGCCCTCGTCTGACACAATGGTTTCAACATCATTTGGGTATCCTTTAGTATAGCGGTGTATGTAAACTTTTTCTCCACGTTGTTCAAGTTTATTGGCAAATTTTGTGGCGCTAGGTTGTCCTTTATATAGAGTGATAACAAAAGAGGAGACCGTTAAGTCCAAGGCTCTTAAGTTGTCAACGAGTCTTAAAACTTCGTCTGCATAGTTCAGACCTAAATCTGCACGTATTTTATTCTTTTCAATGTCATTTGAGCTTATGCAAAAAATAATCTCAGTTTGCTTTTTCATTTTTTGCAAAAGTTTAATCTTAATATTTGGGTCAAATCCCGGCAAAACTCTGGCGGCATGTAAATCATCAAAAATTTTACCACCAAATTCAAGATAAAGTTTATTATTGAATTTTTTTATTCTTTTATAAATATTTTCGCTTTGAAGCTTTAGATATAATTCATTGTCAAAGCAAATTTTATTATTATTCTTTTTACCTTTCATCATATACTCCTATACTTTCTTATTATAACTCAAAAATTTTTAAAGTCATAATAATTTAAGTAAATTTTTTTAAAAGTAAGTATAAAATAAGCTTTCAAACAAGAATTTAAAAAATTGTTTTGCACAAGATAGAATTATGGATTTAAAAACCTCGCTTTTATTAATAATTCCCGCATTTATAATTCTGATTCTTGTGTTTCCTATATTTTTGGAAGTGCGAGTATCTTTTAATCCTTTAAATAATCGTGGAGCCTTGGGAGTTTTTATATTTAAGAAAAAAATTGTTTACTACTTTATAGAAGTCCATGGAAAGTATATTATTCTTACAAACGACAGTGAAACGAAGGCTGAAGAAATTGAATTTTCAAGTCCGAAATTTTTAGTTATTGAGGAATTTATGAAACAATTAAAAGACAAATTGAGAGTTAAACATCTTTATGTGTATTATAATATTGGGCTAGGAGATGCCTTCTTGTCAAGTATGGTTTGTGCCACTTTGAATCAAGCAATCAACTTCTTTTTTGTAAGCTTAAAAAGTAAAAAGCCAACGGCTTCGCTTTGTGTTTATGATACCGTTTCCTATAACAGAACGGTTTGTGAACTTGCTATCAACTTTAAAATTTCACTTTCTTTAATAGATTTGGTATATTCTTTTATTTATTCAACCATAATAGTAAAGAATAAAGGTTAGGCAATATATTGTGTAATATGCAACATATTACACCAAATATTGAGTAATATGCAAAAAGGAGCAAGATATGAAAAATTATTCTAATCATAATGATATTGACGATTTGATAAGTAATGCCTTTGACAAAATAAAAATGATAGTTGACGCAAACACAATAATCGGCGAAAAATTGGAAACGCAGGACGGAACAGTTATTATTCCTATTTCCAAAGTTACGGTTGGATATGTTGTGGGTGGTGGCGAGTATGCCGACCTTTCAGCTAGACGTGTGGCAAATCACTATCCAATGTCTGGTGGAAGTGGCGGTGGAATGAGCGTGACACCTGTCGGATTTTTAATTGAAAAAGACGGAGTGGTTCAATTTATAAATGTTGAAAATAAAAGTCTTTATCAGACTGTTTTGAATATGTTTAATGCTTTTTTAAGCGAAGTTCAAAAAAAGAAGGAAGAGGAAAATGAACAATAAAAAGAAGAGAGTTTTGATTTCGCTTGTTGCTATACTTCTTTTGGTGGGAATATTCTTTTCCACTTTTTCTACTTTAATTGTCAGTGTGACGCGAGCAGAAAGCTTGTATACTTCAGCAGTTGGAAGTTGTGTAATTGAAGGTTCAACAGGAAGAGTTTTGTTTGAAAAGAACAAAGATAAAAAACTTGCCATGGCTAGCACGACCAAAATTATGACAGCCATCACCGCTATTGAAAATTGTGAGGACTTAGACGAAAAATTTGAAATATCACCAAAAGCAGTAGGTATTGAGGGTACATCACTATATTTGCGAAAAGGCGACATTTATTCGACTCGTGATTTACTTTACGCATTGATGCTTATCTCAGGAAATGATGCTTCAGTGGCTATTGCAGAGCATGTGGCAGGCACAACGAGTGAGTTTGTTACTCTTATGAACGAAAAAGCGAAGGAAATTGGTGCGACAAATTCTCATTTTGCTAATACTCATGGTTTAGACGAAGATGGGCACTATACAACAGCTTATGACCTTGCAAAGATAACAGCATATGCTTTAAATAATGACACGTTTAGAGAAATTGTATCTACTCAAAGCGCAAAAATTGTAAATTCAAAGGAGGGGCAGGAAGAGCC
>CALVMX010000028.1 GCA_944349415.1 uncultured Clostridia bacterium | reverse complement strand
GTAAGATTAAAGATTTATGCTTTGAAATAATTGAAAAATGTCCAAATAATTGCATTTTTTGTTCATCAAGAAGTGATATGTCAAAATGTCATCAAGTTGATTTTGAAACATTTAAAGATGTCATCAATTTTTTCCAATCTAAAGGTGGAATGTCTGAAATTTCATTTAGTGGTGGAGAACCTTTATTACACAAAAATATTTATGAAATGATAAAATTTTGCCATGATATAAGGATTAAAACAACTCTTTATACCAGTGGAATTTTGATTAGAGAAAATAGATTTCATAGCGATAATATTCATATTCAAAAAATACTTGACCAACTAAATGACTTTCGCGAAATTTCTAAAGATGAGTTCGCGACATTGCAAAATTGTGGATTAGATAAAATTGTGTTCGATTTTCAGGCAAGTGAAGTTGAAGAATATAACTTGTTAATGGGAACAAGCAATAATATGTCACACATTATTAAATCACTGGTGAATGTTTCCTATTTTAAATTTGAAAAATCAATTCATTTTGTTCCTAATAAAATAAATATCTCTCAATTCCCTGACATTTTAGAAATTGCAGAATTAACCAACATTGATGAATTAAGAATTTTAAGATTTGTTCCACAAGGAAGAGGACTTGATAACAAAAATAGACTTCTTTTAGCCGAAACAGAATTAGAAAATTTTCTTTCAAATATCATAAAATTAAAAACTTCTAAAACAAAAATAAAGATTGGAATACCATTAACGAAAAATAACACACACATTTGTTCAGCTGGTAAAGATAAAATTGTTATTAGATACGACGGTCAAATTCTGCCATGCCCTGCATTTAAAGATGTTGATATAAATTTACTAGAAAAATTAGGTTGTCATTCTGTAAACATTTATGATAATTTAAACGATTTTACCTTTAGTCAACAAAATCATACTATTCCACTTTGCAGTCAACTTGATAGACATAAATAAATATCAATATAAAAAATCGTGACTAATTAAAGCACGATTTTTATTTTGTCAATTTGTTTTGAACAAGAGCTACTAATGTGTCTATATAGCCTTTAACTTGATTTTTTGCTGCAAGACCGTAAAATTTGTTATCAATAGGCATTTCTTCTCCAGGCTTACTTCCCATTCCGATTCCTATCCAATATTCAAGATTAAGTTCTGTATCTGTAATCTCATATTTAATATATTTTCTTGAAACCCAAAAACCTTTTCCACTTTGATAAACTTTTTCATCATTATATTGAACAAGTTCAAAACCGTTTTGTTTTAAGAAGTTTTCGATTTTTGCTATCGTCTCTTCCTTAGTTCCCACATATTCAACTTTTAGAGATGACCTATTCTTTTTATATTTTACAAAAACAAGTGCTAAAATCATAATTGTAAAGCCTACCACTACAACGACAATCCCTGAAATTAAAAGTGGAAGATTCAAACCTGAACTTGAAAGTGCCCCTAGTGTGCCACCTATTAAAGCCGCACCAATTAGCACTAAAATTGTTGAAATTATATTTAATGTCTTTTGCATAACTAACTCCTATTTTGATATTACTCTAATGTTATGCTATAAGTCAACAAAAATTGATAAAAAATTGTTTTCTCCTAAATTTTTATAAAAAAGCAATAATTATTTTTAAAATCAAGATCGGACTTAAAAAATCAAGGCGTAAAACCTTGATTTATTTTTCTGTTTTAAATTCTTTAACATTTCCTTCATTATCTAAAAGTGCTGTGCCTTCCACAATTTTTATGGTATAAGTTTGCGTGGATATATTTTCCTCCCAAGTAATTTTAAAAACTATTTCCTTTGTGTTTTCTGTCACAAGTGGATAGATATTGAAAAAATCTTGCTGTTGTCCATCGATTTTCACAAACATATCCGTAAATGTCACTCCATTCATCTCAAGAGTGGTTTTCTTCAAATTTTCAACTTCGCTTGGAGCAGTAATTTTGAAACCAATTCGGTTCCCTTCTTCCCAATTCCTTGTTAAATCTTTGTCATAGTATTGAATAAATTCACCTTCGCCACCTATGTATATTGTCCTTGAATGTTCATCGTAAACAAAAGATAAATTTCCACCAACAAACTCATCATCACGAGAAATAGTTGCAGACGACACTTCTTTCCCACCGCATGATGCAAGCGAAAATGTTAAAAGTATTAAAAGTAAACAAATATAAGACTTAATTTTCATAACTTTAGTTTGTGAATTTAAGCCATTTTTATTCTTTTTAGCAAGTTAAAGTTATAAAAATTTATTTCTTAATAATATATGACAAAATTAATTATATTTTTAAATTAATATAAAAAATCATATTGAAATTTTAATAAAATATGCTAAAATATACCTATGACTGATGAAGAACTTGTTTCCCTTTCACGAAATGGGAGTGAAAAAGCAGAAAATGAATTATTAGAAAGATATAAGGACACTGTGATGAAAATCTCACGCGGATATTTTATCATTGGCGGAGAACTTGAAGATATAGTTCAGGAAGGCATGATCGGACTTTATAAGGCTATTAAAAATTTTAAAACAGATAAAAATGCCACCTTTAAAACTTTTGCTATAACCTGCATTAAACACCAGATACAAACGGCAATAAAAAAAGCCAACACCAAGAAAAATCTACCCCTTTCAAATTCCGTGTCTTTGCAAAGTTTTAGCGAAAATGAGGAAGAAGAATTTTTGCCTGTAAACTTAATTTTTCAGGTGTCACCAGATGAGAAAATTATTGGTAGGGAAAACTATAAAGACCTTATTGAGACCATCAAACAAACACTTTCAAAAAAAGAATTTGAGGTATTAAAATACTATCTTCACGGATATTCCTACAAAGAAATTGCCGAATTTTTAGGGCTAAATCAAAAAAGTATTGACAACTCGTTAAGTCGAATAAAAAACAAACTTAAAAATATACACAAAGAAAATACATAATTTCTGACATATATTTGACTTTTAAAACTATTAAAACTAAAATAATGACTAATAGGAGATAAAAATGAGCTTAAAAGATATTGACATTGACAAAATTGTTCCAGAAAACGAACTTGAAGAAGAAATAATTGCCGACATTAAGGCTGGAAGAACAAAGGAGGTTCAAACCCGCTGTCCTCCAGAGCCAAGTGGTTATTGGTATATTGGTCACGTTAAAGCGTGGACAATTAATTTTGAAACAGCACAAAAATTTGGCGGAAAAACATACTTACGTATGGACGACTCTAACCCAACAAAAGAGGATGGCGAATTTGCCGACAGTTACATGGCTGACCTTGAATGGCTCGGATTTAAGCCAGAAGCACTTGTCTACGCAAGTGAAGCGTATTTTGATGATATTTACAAAATCGCCGAAAAAATGATTATGAATGGTGACGCTTATGTTTGTGACCTTTCAGCCGAAGAGGTTTCAAAAACTCGCGGAACTTTGACAGAGCCTGGAAAAGAAAGTCCATATAGAAACCGCACACCTGAAGAAAATTTAAAACTCTTTAGAGAGATGCGTGACGGCAAGTATCCTGACGGTTCCAGAACTCTGCGTGCAAAAATTGATATGGCTCATCCAAATATCAATATGCGTGACCCTGTTATGTATAAAATTGCTAGACAACACCACTATCGTGTTGGCGACAAATGGTGCATTTGGCCACAATATGACTTTGTTCATCCAATGGAGGACTGTCTTGAAGGCACGACCTATAGTTTATGCGACAAGGGCTTCCAAGACCATAGAGTTGTCTATGAATGGTTTGTGGAACATGGTTGGGGAAAGAAATATGCTCCTAAACAACGCGAATTTAGCCGTCTTGTTATTGAAAATATCTTGACAGGAAAAAGATATTTGAAACAACTTGTAAATAGTGGTGCTGTCAGTGGTTGGGATGACCCAAGATTTCCTACTCTTGTAGGTATTCGCAGACGTGGCTATACAGCAAAAGCAGTTAAAGACTTTGTTAAATCAGTCGGCTGGGGAAGCACCATAGAAGTGACTGTTCCTTTCTCTGCTTTAGAATATTATGTCAGAGAAGATTTAAATAGAATAGCCACACGTGCCATGGTAGTTCTGGATCCACTCAAAGTTATTATCACAAACTATGAGGGAAGTGAAGAATTTGAAATTGACAACAACCCAAATGATGAAAATGCTGGCACTCACAAAGCACGCTTTAGCCGTGAAATTTATATTGAAAAGGAAGATTTCAGTCTAAATCCACCACCTAAATATAATCGATTAACAGAAGGCGGAATTGTTCGTCTTAAAGGTGCTTATATTATTAAATGTAATAAGGTTGTGTTTGACGAAAACGGCGAAATTGACCATTTGGAATGTGAATACTTACCAAACACAAAAAGTGGCAACGACACTTCTGGAATAAAATGCAAAGGCACAATTCATTTTGTATCTAGTGACAATTTATTTGAAATCACCATTCGCGAGTTTAAAAACCTCATAAAAAGCGAATTTAAAAGCCCAGCAAAAGCACTTGCAGACGGTGTAGAAATTAGCGAATTGCTTGAACCTAATTCACTCATTGAAAGAAAAGCATATGCCGAGAATTTCCTTAAATCTGCTAAAGTTGAAGATAAATTCCAATTTATGAGAAAAGGCTATTATTGTTTGGATAAAGACTCAACTGT
The DNA here is from genome assembly GCA_944349415.1 of uncultured Clostridia bacterium. Taxonomy (GTDB): domain Bacteria; phylum Bacillota; class Clostridia; order Christensenellales; family UBA1242; genus Caccovivens. The sequence goes on along the minus strand of CALVMX010000028.1, from coordinate 10,149 downwards.
AGACAATTATATCTTCAACTCAACAATTTCTCTAAAAGATTCTTTTAAAAAATAACAAAAATTGTTTTTAATTTTGTTTTTAATATATTCTTTTAAGATAAATAGTTAATATAAAAATAAAATTGCTTTAAATCGTTTTGCAATTTTATTTTTTTTGTTTATAATAAATATATGTTATTAGTATCACTAATAATTATTTATGTCGCTTGTGGACTTCTTGCTGTAACCACCATATTTATAAAGAAAAAGGGTGCGTTATATTTTTCTATCTCCGCACTCACTTTAATTTTTCTTGTTATAGCCGGCATTTTGAGTGCCAACTATAATAATTATTTTGGCGGTTTCAGTATTATTTCCATTATTTCGATTTTCCCACTGTTTTTAGCACTATTTGAAAAAAAGCCTAAAGAAATAATTGAAGAAGAAAAAATAATAAATTTTGATAGTCAAATCCAAGAGATAAAAGAGGACAATAAGAAAAAGAAAAAAGAAAGAAAAAAAATAGACTTCTCGAAAGCCTTCGCTGAAAGTGAAGGGGGAATATTTGAAAGCATTGCTTTCTTCTTATCGGCTTTTCTTTTTGCTTTTGGCGGATTTTATCTTGGCAAAGAAACGCCTTTCGGTCTGCTACTCGCAATTCCTTTTGGCATAATCGGAATTTTTGTGACTTTACTACGTAAGAATCACAACTTTTTTGACATAATCTCAAATGTTTTGTGCTATATGGCAACTGGATTCTTAGTCGGACAAATAATCACTGTGTTATTATATTCTTTTGCCCTTTCAAATATTTTCTTCGCTATTGCAGCATTTGTTTTTGCAAGTTATATAATTGCCACCACTTTTACAAAAGAAAGAAGAATAAACATTCTTATATACGTCGCATTCCTTCTTTTGTGCCTTGCAATTTTGTTTTTATAAAACACTCTTTATAGCCCTAAATATAAAGAGTTGACCTTTCTATATATATTCTAGAACGTTTTTGTGAAAAATTTATGAATAACCCTTGACAAAAGGCATATATTAGTTTATAATACTAATATATTTTGACGCGAGGTAGAGCAGCTCGGAAGCTCGTCGGGCTCATAACCCGAAGGTCGTAGGTTCAAATCCTACCCTCGCAACCAAATTTAAAAAGGCTGATTATATCAGTCTTTTTTATTTTTTCTATTGAAATTTGTCTTTGTTTATGATAAAATGAATTGAAGAGAGAAAAATATGAGAAAATTAAGAATTAAATATCGTTCTGTTGATGGTTGGGACTATTCTGGCGGAAGAAGTAACAACATTTGGGGACAAGTGCCAACTTCAAATCTTCCAATCGCTTTAATCAATCATTCAATTATGCAAGGTAAAAAAGCTTGCATTTGGACTTGCTATGATGAGCAACTTTATAAAAAAGATGAAAAAGGAAATTTGCTACCTGTAAAACTTGAGAATCTACCGAAATCAATTTCTGCAACTTTTAAACCAACTTATTCGAAATATTCAGCAATAGCCGAAAACCTTGGAATGAGAATTGCTATAGCTTTAGATTTGCCAACATCATATAACTACATTGTTGAATTTGACTTTCAAGACGATAATGCAGGATTTAAAAGTTTGTTGAAGCACTTAAATGAAAGAGATTTGAAAAATCTACAGCCTTATGGAATTGTTTCTATTGATTTCTTGAAACCTTCAGATGACGCAACAGTTTATTTTTCAACAGCCTACTCTGGTGAAAGATTAATTTCCTTTGAGGAAAGTATGAAAATGGCTAACTCTATCTTTTTTGAAAATTTCGACAAACCATTCCTTGTCAAAAATTGGCTCAAAAGTTTATGTGCCTTTATTCGTATGAAAAAAGCGCAATATTTGCCAGATATTTCACAAGAAAAATTAGAAAAACAAATCAAATGTGTTAAAAGTCGTGTTGTTCGTTCTTTCTTACTTCGAGAATTTCTTGGTGATTGCGACTTCACAGACAGAAACAGTGGATTTATTTTTGATAGTAAGGCACAAAACTTGCAATTTGCACCTAATTTTGATTATGGAGAAAGTTTTAATGCCTTGATTAAAACAAAACTTGATTATCTCCCGCCAAAAGAAGAGCTTGAAGTTATTTTAAAATGGGATAAAGAATATTTGAAGCGTAAGGAAGAAAAAAGTAGAACTCCAATTGAAACACTAGCTTCACAATTTTCAAGTGATACAAGTGAAGAGAATATTAAATACATAGTTCAAGATTTTAAAGATGACACAAAAGAGTTTTTAAACAGTTTAAATAATTTGGTAACAAACAGCAATATTTTAGATAGGTTAGTTGATGATTATACAAAATCAGAAAGAAACAGTCCACCACTGCTCACACCTGACGAAGCTAATGCTTTTAAATCTTATATAAATAGCCGTGCTAAATGGTTTATAAACTATTTAAATAAAAAATTAAGTAGCAACATACAAAAAGATTAACATACAATAAAAGACTAAATTTTTCAAAATAATTTGGTCTTTTTTCTTTATTTTTTCCTATATATATGATATAATATAGTATATTATATATAATAAAGGAAATAAACTATTTATGGATAATATTGAAAACGAATTTAATGACGCTCTTGAAAGCGAAAAACTATCAAAATCAACAAAGTATGATGCCAACGAAATTCAAGTTTTGGAAGGTCTTGACCCTGTTCGTAAACGCCCTGGTATGTATATTGGTTCAACCGATGAACACGGACTTCATCACCTTGTCACAGAAGTTGTGGATAACTCTATTGATGAAGCTCTTGCTGGATATTGCACAGAGATAAATGTCATCATCAACGCTGATGGCTCTTGCATGGTTATTGATAACGGCCGTGGTATTCCAACAGGCATTATCGAAAAAGAAGGCAGAAGTGCTGTGGAAGTCGTTTTAACTAAACTACATGCCGGCGGAAAATTTGGTGGCGAAGGTTACAAAATCTCCGGCGGACTTCACGGCGTTGGTGTCTCCTGTGTTAACGCACTCTCCACAAAACTCACTGCTGACGTTTATCAAAATGGTAAACATCATTTTATTGAATTTGCTCGTGGAAAAGCCGTTGAGCCATTGAAAGTTATCGGCAGCACAGACAGACGCGGAACGACAATAACTTTCTGGCCAGACCCAGAAATATTTGAAACTGTCGAATTTAATTATGATACTTTAAAAAACCGCTTCCGTGAAATTGCTTTCTTGAACAAGGGCCTTGTTATCACTTTGGAAGATAGACGTGAAGGCAGAGAAAAAAGTGATAAGTTTGAATTTAAGGGCGGAATTGTCGAATTTGTGGATTATCTTAACACAAACAAAAATACCCTTTTAGGAAGCCCAGTATATTTCAACAAATTCAACCACAATGACAAAGGCGAAGTTATAAACGAAATTGAGGTTTGTTTCCAATATAACGATAGTTACAACGAAATCATCAATTCCTATGCCAATAATATCAACACCGAAGAAGGTGGAACACATTTAGATGGTTTTAAAAATGCCTTAACTAAAGTTATCAACGATTACGCTGTTAAGAACAGAATCATAAAAGAAAATGAAAAACTTTCAGGCGAGGACTGTCGTGAAGGTATCACAGCTGTCATTTCTGTTAAACTTCGCGAACCTCAGTTTGAAGGACAAACAAAGACCAAACTTGGCAACAGCGAAATGAGAAATATTGTCTATAAGGCAATGCAAGAAAACTTTGGCGATTACTTAGAAGAACACCCTAATGAAGCACGCGAACTTATTATGAAAAGCGTAACCGCACAAAGAGCGAGAGATGCTGCAAGAAACGCTAGAGAACTTACAAGAAGAAAGAGCGTTCTCGAAAACACCACTCTCCCAGGAAAACTTGCTGACTGTTCAGAAAAAGATTCCAGTCTTTGCGAAATATACATTGTCGAAGGAGATTCTGCTGGTGGTTCTGCAAAACAAGGCAGAGATAGAAGGTTCCAAGCAATACTCCCACTTCGTGGTAAGATTTTGAACGTGGAAAAGGCAAGACTTAACAGAATTTTGGAAAATGCCGAAATACGAGCAATGATAACCGCCTTTGGTGCAGGAACAGGAAACGATTTTGATGAAAGCAAACTTCGCTACAACAAAATTATCTGTATGTCCGATGCCGACGTCGACGGCTCTCACATAAGAATACTTCTTCTAACCTTCTTTTTCCGTTTTATGCGTCCACTTATTGAAAATGGTCACGTATACGCCGCACAGCCACCTCTTTACAAGGTTGCTCGCGGAAAAGAGGAATATTATTTCTATTCTGACGATGAATTAAACCGCTGGTTTGACGAAAATGGCAGAAAAGGGACAACTCTTCAAAGATATAAAGGTCTTGGTGAGATGAATCCTGAACAACTTTGGGAAACCACAATGAATCCAGAACACCGTGTTCTTCTTCGAATCACAATGGACGATGCTATCGAAGCGGATAAATTATTTAATCAACTTATGGGCGAGGACCCAGAACTTAGACGACAATTTATTGAAGAAAACGCCACTCTTGTTAAAGATTTGGATGTTTAAATTTAGGAGGAAAAATGCATTTTAAAAATTACGTGAAAAGACAAAAGTACCAAATAATTGAAAAGGAAGAAAAAATTGCTTTTCAATACGAAATACCATACTCATTGCCTGCTGGTGAATTACATGAGGATATAGAAGAAAGACCACCTCATCCACAGATTTTCACATTATACTATGTCAGCCGTGCAGATATGAAGAGAATTCAAGCAATGTATGATTATCTTTTTGAATTTCAAGATGTCTCAAATGATGAGTTTTTCAATATGGTTAAAAAGATGCCTGAATATGCAGCTCTTTTAAAGAGGTATCCAGAAACATCATTTGACGATACAATATACGATTTAATGGAATATGGAACCAAAACTTTTGCTGAAAAAATCAACGCTAGACAAGGTATGATTTTTGAAAAAAATAACAATGGAATTTCACTATAGAGGATAAAAAAATGGAAACATCAACACAAATTAATAAGGAAGAAAACAAAATGAATTTTTTAACATGGATTAAAGAAAAAAAATTGAAACCAGAAAAAAGCTCTGCACCTTTAGTTGTAAAAACTAAAGATTATTACGGAAGAATCTTAACATCTAAATACGACTTTGTCACTAAAGAAGAATTTAGCCGAATCGAAATTATGTTTTGGTATTTAAAGAAAAACGATGCTTCTGCCAATGAACTTTTTGAAGAGCTTTCTTCTAAACCTAAACTGAAGAAATATTTAGAAATTACTAAATCTATGCCAAGACCTATAGAAATGTTGGAACATTTAAAAGATAATTCTCCAATAAATTATGCAAAAATGTTAAATAATTGGAGAAAATTTGATGACAGAGTAGAAAAAGAACAAATTTTAAAAGATTCAAGAATCAAATTTTAAAAATATTTAAAGGAAAAAACAATGAGCAAAATTGACGAAGAAAAGAAAAAAAGTTTAAAAGAACTGTTTGAAAATGAAAAAGTAGAAAAAGTGGAAGTTGTGGGAGAACTTAAAAAGTCTTTCATTTCTTACGCTATGGCTGTCAACGTCAGCCGTGCCATTCCTGATGTTCGCGATGGACTTAAACCTGTTCACCGCAGAATTTTGTTCAGTATGGGCGAACTTAACAACTTCTACGATAAACCACATAAGAAAAGTGCGAGAATTGTCGGCGAAGTTATGGGTAAATATCACCCACACGGCGATAGTTCCATTTATGATGCTCTTGTTCGTCTTGCTCAAGACTTTTCTATCCGCTACCCTCTTGTTGACGGTCACGGAAACTTTGGTTCTGTCGATGGTGACCCGCCTGCTGCTCAGCGTTACACTGAGGCAAGACTAAGTAAAATCGCCTCTTTGATGCTGGAAGATATCGACAAAGAAACAGTTGACTTCTATCCTAACTTTGACGATACCTTAATGCAACCATCCGTGCTCCCTGCAAAATTCCCTAACCTTCTTGTCAATGGTGCAGACGGTATTGCTGTTGGTATGGCAACAAACATTCCACCACACAATTTGAGAGAAGTGATTTCAGGCGTGCAAGCGCTCATTGACAACCCTGACATTGATATTGACGAACTTATCAAAATCATTCCTGCACCTGACTATCCAACTGGTGGCATCATAATGGGAAGAACTGCCATTAAACATGCCTATAAAACTGGCCGTGGCGGAGTTCTCGTTAGAGGTCGTGCAGAAATTGAAGAGACCTCTTCTGGACGTTCACGAATTGTCATAACCGAACTTCCTTATCAAGTGAACAAAGCTCGCTTTATCACTCAAATGGCTGATATGGTCAAAAACAAGAAAATTGAAGGTATTGCCGACATTAAGGAAGAAAGTGACAGAGAGGGCTTGCGCGTTGTTGTAGACGTCAAAAAAGATGCCAACGCTCAAGTTGTTTTAAATTCTCTATACAAACACACCATGCTTCAACAGTCAAGCGGTATCATCATGCTTGCTCTTGTCAATGGTGTTCCTAGAGTTTTAAACCTTAAGGAAATGTTATATTACTATCTTGAACACCAAAAAGAAGTGTTAATCAGAAAAACGCGTTTTGACCTTAAAAAGGCACAAGAAAGAGAACATATTGTCAAAGGTCTTGTTATCGCCCTTGCAAATATTGATGAGGTAATCAAAATTATCAAATCTTCTAAAGATAAGCAAGATGCTATGGTCAACCTCACAACAAATTTTGAACTTGACGAAATTCAAGCAAATGCTATCCTAGAGATGCGCCTTTCAAAACTTACAAGTTTGGAAGTAGAGAAATTAAATGAAGAGCTTAGAGAACTTGAAAGGACTATTTCTGACCTACAAAATATCCTTGACACACCTTCTCGTGTTCTTCAAATCATTCGCGATAACCTCGAAGATATTAAAAATACCTATGGCGATGAAAGAAAGACGGAAATAAGTCTAGAAATGGGTGGAATTGACATTGAAGATTTAATCGCTGAAGAGGACGTTATAATCTCGATGACACACATGGGCTATATTAAGCGTATGGCAATGGATGAATATAAGGCTCAAAATCGTGGCGGTGTAGGAATTTCCGCTCATAAGACGAAGGATGAGGACTTTGTGGAAAAAATCATCGTCTCCTCAACTCATGACGACCTATATTTCTTTACAAATCTTGGAAGGGTATATAAGTTGAAGGCATATGAAATTCCTGAGGCTCAACGCCAAGCAAAAGGAAGAGCGATGATCAACCTTCTAGAACTTTCTATCGGTGAAAAGGTGGCAATGATAATAAATGGCAAGAAAGATACTAAAGGTAATTTGATTTTAGCAACACGTAATGGCCTTATCAAGAAAACTCCACTTACCGAATACGAAAATATCCGAAAAGGTGGGAAAATAGCCATAAAACTTCTTGACGGCGATGAACTTATTGGAGTGGGTGTCACAAGCGGACGAGATGATATCTTAATCGCCTCTCATGACGGCAAAGCAATTCGCTTTAACGAGACAGATGTTCGTCAAGTTGGTCGTGACAGTCAAGGTGTTAAAAGTATGAAACTTGCCTCCGGCGATTTCATTGTTGATATGGCAATAATCAAAAATGAGGAAGATAAAGTAATAACAATAACAGAAAACGGCTACGGAAAACAGACAAAGATAGAAGAATTTAGGCTTCAACAACGTGGCGGTATGGGTGTTAAGGCTTGCGTATTAAGCGAAAAGACCGGAAAACTTGTTGCTCTTAAACTTATTGAAGACAATGGCGACATCGTGGTCATTGCCGACACTGGAATCATTATTCGAACTCATATTGACAATATAAGCACGCTCTCCCGTGTCAGCCAAGGTGTCAAAGTTATGCGTCTTAAAAATGATGCTAAAATTGTCAGCGTGGCACTTACAAAGCGTGAAGAGGACGAAGAAAATCAAGTGGAAGAAATTACTCCAGATTCCTCAAACGAAATAGGCGAACAAGCGGAAGAAAATTCTGAAACAAATAAAGTTGAAGAGGCTGAAGAAGTTACATCTCAAAATGATGAAGAATAAAATAAAAAATCGGTTAAATTAACCGATTTTTATTTTTTTATTTTAGATTAATATGAAAATATTTATAAAAACTAAAAAATATGCTTAAAAAAGTAGATTTTTTATCTTTAAATATGTTATAATTTTGCGAGTAAAATTTTTACTTTTAAAAAGAGGTAAAAATGGAAAAGAAAGTTCTTCAAGAAGAAAAAGAGTATTTAAAGAAAGTTGAGAGTGAAATTGAAACTCTACAAACCGCCTCTGTAGACGGCATAAAAGAAAATAAACAAGAAATTGAAAGACAAAAAAAATATTTTGCAAGTATTTTTTACGACGGTGATAATTCTGACGAGCTTGCAAATATCAATATTCAAATTGAAAATCTTGAACAAAACAATGACCGCCTTGAAAAACTTTCTAATCGCCTAAAAAAGCAAAAGAAAAATCCATATTTCGGAAGATTTGATTTTAAGGCAGAGAACGAAAAAGAATTTAAACCATATTATATCGGTATTGGACATATTCAAAACAACGAAGAAAATAAGTTTTACGTCTATGACTGGCGTGCGGACATTTCTTCTTTATATTATGACGATGTGAAAGGTAAAGTCTCCTATACCTGTCCTACTGGAGATATAAGTGGAAATTTATCGCTTAAACGTCAATATAAAATAGAAAATGGCGTCTTAAAATATTACATTGATTCTAGTCTTGTTATTGATGATAACATTTTAATGGAAGAACTTTCCAAAAATTCCACTGCTAAAATGCACGATATTGTATCCACTATTCAAAAAGAACAAAATGTCTTAATTAGAAGCAACGACCTAAGGAATTTAATCGTTCAGGGTGTGGCAGGTTCAGGAAAAACATCGGTGGCTATGCACAGAGTTTCTTATCTTTTATATAAATACCGAAACACACTTAAGACTGATGATATTTTGATTTTGTCTCCCTCCGAATTGTTTGCTGACTATATTGAAGAAGTTCTGCCTTCTCTCGGAGATGACAAGCCATACACAACCACTTTTAATAACATTGCTAAAAGACTTTTAGGAAGTGACTATAAAACACGCGAAGAGCTATTGGATACCCTCATTACCAATGGCACTCAAAAAGATTTTGAAAATATTGCCATAAAATATAGCTTTGAATTTTTGGAAGATTTCAAAAATTTCTTAAATAATGATATTTGCAATTTGTTTGTTCCAAAAACACTTGTTTTCGGTAATCTGGTTATTGAAGAAAAAGAAATACGCGATATATACTACAATAAACTCAAAAATCTTCCAATTTACAAACGAATTGAAGCAATAGCTGAGCATATAGTTGACCTATTCAATATTCCGCCTTCAAAAAATATGGCTTTCTTTGAAAGAGCAAAGAAAATCCTTTATTCCAAAATGATAACGACGGACTGTGTCAGAATCTATAACATCTTTTTGCGTTCAGTAGATTTGGATGAGATAAAAGAAGTCGGCGCTTATGATATTGCTCAAATACTTTTAATCAAAGAGAATCTTTTTGGATTAAAACATAATTATGATGCAAAATATGTCATTGTGGATGAAATGCAGGACTATACTCCGTGCCATTTTTACCTTTTTGATAAACTCTGGCATTGCCCTAAAATGTATCTTGGCGACATCAACCAAAGCATTGATAAAAGTTTAAATGAAGATTATTTAAAACTCCTCGCTAAAGAAACAAAATCAAAGATTTGCCACTTGACTAAATCCTATCGAAGCACCCTTCAAATCTCTAAGTTTTCGCAAAAAATCTTAGGCAAAAAGGTGGCAAACAATGTCAACAGGAATGGCGAAGAGGTTCAATTAATAAAAACTAGAAATACAGTGAAAGCTTTAGAAAAACTTATAAAAGAAAAACAAGCAAAACACAAAAGTAAAACACTTTGCATTATTTGTAAGGACAGACAGGAAATTGATGACCTTCAAAAGCAAAGCGACATAATAAGTAAGTTTGAAGTTTTAGATGAGACTCATGAAATTTCTGGTGCGAAAAATATCATAACAACAATAATTAATGCTAAAGGTGTAGAGTTTGATATGGTGGTCATTCCTTTTGCCAATGAGGATAACTACCAAACAGAACTTGATAAAAATCTTTTATATGTCTCCTG
>CALVMX010000027.1 GCA_944349415.1 uncultured Clostridia bacterium | reverse complement strand
AGAGAAAAAACAAGCGAAAAGGCGATGCGGCGTCACAAACGGCATTCATTTTAATCTTTGTCTACTGCCAAAGATTTTACCATTCACTTGTTTGTTCCTTATTCCAAAAAATGATAGTCATTTTTCGGAGGCCTAATTTCTTGTTTTGAAAACGAGCAAAAGTGCAGTTTTTTCTCTGGTGCGGCTAAGAGGATTTGAACCTCCATGAGATTTCTCTCAATAGGACCTGAACCTATCGCGTCTGCCAATTCCGCCATAGCCGCATGTATCTTTAGTATATATAAATTCGTTCTTTTTGTCAAGTTGTAAATTTAAGTATTTAGAAACAAAATAATTTTATTTTTAATTAGTTATTATTGAAAAGTAGTTATCTAACAATAAAAATATTAGAAATATTAATTAAAATTAAATTATTATTTTTTATTTATGAATTTTTGCTATTATTTTTTTATTTCATTTTTCTTCTATTTATGTTATACTAAAAGAGTAAAAATGAGAGTTAAAAGGATAAAATGAAAAACTATAAAGAGTGTATTGATGCACTTTCTAAATCTTCCTTTAGAAGTCGTTTTCATTTGAAAAAGAAAGATTTAGAATATGTAAAAGAAAAAGGAATAGAGACAATTAGGAAACACGCTTATGATTTTATTGTTACACGTTTGGCTCCAGCGAAAATTGACAACGACGGCAAGCAAACGCCTATGAGAAATCATCCAGTGTTTATTGCTCAGCATGCTACTGCCACCTGTTGTCGCGTATGTCTTGAAAAATGGTATAAAATAGAAAAGGGCAGAAAACTTACAGACGATGAAATTGAATTTATTGTTAATCTTATTATGTTTTGGATAGAAAAGGAAGTAAATCATGCAAATAAAAATTGAAGATATTTCACATAGTGGAAGTGGGGTTGGGAAAATAGATGGAAAAGTTATCTTTGTTCCTCACACAGATATTGGCGAAATTGTGGAAATTAAAAATGTCAAAAAAGGCAGTAAATTTGATAAAGCGGAAGCTGCAAACGTTTTAACACCTTCAAAAGATAGATGTGTGCCATCCTGTCCTTATTTTTCCATTTGTGGAGGTTGTGATTTTCAATTTGTAAATTATGAAAGAGAATTAAAATTAAAAGAGTTAATTTTGAAAAATGAACTAAAAAAAGTCAATTTTTTTGAAAAAATAGACATTTTTCCATCAAAAAATCGATTTTTTTATAGAAATAAAATTAAATTATCCTATTTTGAAGGCAAACTTGGATATTATTCAGCAGACAAAAATTTTGTTGAAGTGGAATATTGTCCATTAGCTGAAAAGGAAATCGATTATGCAATAAAGGTTGTAAAGGAATATTTAAAAGTATATAAATATCAAAATTTGAAATCGGTAACTTTTCGAAAAACTGATGAAATTATACTTATTTCGTTTTTGTTTTCAAAAAAAGAAAAACTTAAATATTCAAAGTTACTGGATAATTTTATTGTAGCAACTTTTATAGGCGATATTTTAGAAAGTGACAAAACAAAACTTTTTGAACGGTTTAATTTTAAAGGAACTTATAAAACAATATTAAATGAAAAGATTCCAGCAGACTTTAACTCTTTTTTTCAGGTTAATGATGAAGTTGCAGAAAATTTATATCGCTTTGTGTTAAATTACTGTAAAAACAAGAAAATTATAAATGCTTATTCTGGGCAAGGAGCTTTAAGTTTGCTTATTTCAAAAGAAAGCCAAAAAGTTGTAGGAATAGAAATTCAAAAATCTGCCCACTTAATTGCGGAAAAGATTAAAAAAGATAACATGAAAAATATTAATGGAGCAGTCGAACAGGAATTGCCTAAATTGCTTCAAAAGGAAAATTTTGATTTGATAGTTTTAGATCCCGCTCGTGAAGGATGTAAAAATTCTGTAATTGAAGCTATAAAATCTGCCAAAATTAAAGAAATTTTATATATTTCTTGTAATTTTTCCACTTTAGTTCGAGATTTAAAAAGTTTAAACAATTTGTATTATATTAAAAATGTTTCTTTATTTGACATGTTTCCAAATACCGCAAATATGGAAGTTTGTGTTACTTTGAGTTTAAAAAAAGAGTAATTAGATTAGACTTCTAGTTTTGATTTAAATATTTAAAAAAATTTAACTATTTATTTGACTTTATACATAAAATATGTTATCATATGCATGAACAATTTTTCATTGTTCATTTGAGGTTTGATTTGAAATTTAAAAAATTTTTTATATATGGTTTAGTTGTTCTCCTTGCTGTTACTTCAGGACTGGTAATAGGGGACTTATATATTGACACAATAATTCCGATTGTCGATACTTTTTCTACGCAAGAATCAGAAATTAGAGATGACGAAGATGAAATTGAAGCGTTATATAATCAAGCTATTAGTGGGCAAAAAACTTCCTTTTCAGCAGTGGAGTTATATCAAATTGCTGAATATAAACTTAAACAAAGAGATTCATATATGAAAGTTCTAAGCGGAGATGTGGTAAGTACTGGCTTTGGTCAGTCTTTGCGTTCTAATAAAGTTTTATATAATGATCAATTCTATTTCTTAAAAATGAGTCCTAGCAATATTTCACTTGCTCCGTCCATGGCAGTTTGGATAAACTATGAGGTTGGCTCTGACACTGTTTTGATTAACGAAAGCAGAAATAGAAGTGACATTACTGGTTCGAGTCCTGAAGATTATGATATTTTGCTAGGAAGAGAAGGTGCTACAGAGTGGACACTAGATAAATACAAGAGCTTTTTCAAAACCAATGTTGACACTCCGCTAACTTATATAATTTCGGAATATACGACAGCTGAAGGGAATTATAGCACAAATGTTACTTTAGATGAAAATGAGCAATATGTTTTTGAAATTACCATGACTTATAAATATGCATCATTTGCTGCGCTTTACTACAGTTTTGAAATTGCACATTTTCTTGAGGCAAACAATGTTCCAACAACCCCTCCACAAAGCAGTAGTGACTTGCCACAATGGGAAAGTGTCACCATCAAAGGTGTTATTGACAAAGATTTTAACCTATTGACTCTCAGTTATGTTGAAAACTATTCGGTAAATATTCCGATTAATGGTGCGAGAGTAACAAACACTTTAACTGATACATTTTACTATGATGAAGAGACTATTACAAATTATCTTGAAAGTATAGGAGAATTATGATAAATCCAGACAAGGTCGAAAGTAGATTAAGTTCGAAAATATTTAGAACTTTAACACTATATATGCTTATAGTGTTATGTACTTTTTTTGGCTATGTCATGCTTTTTAAAGATGTCAGAGATACGTCTAAACCAGGTTCAGGCACAGCAGTTACCAGTCCTTTTACAGCATTAATCAATTCTTTAATGGCGACCGAAACAATGGAGACCGATTTAAATTTCTCTGTTGCCGGAGCAGATTTGCAATTACAAATGGCTGGAGATATCAAACTTGACATTCAAAATCAAGATTTTTCAGCCAATTTGAATTTGGTTTACAACGACAGTTTTTACACTATTTCTGCTTATAAGAATTCTAATTTACAAGAAAGTAACACTATTTTCGTTTCTGTAAATGATGAAAGCTATAAAATGGATCTAGGCGCTTCAGACTTGGATCTTATGGAAATAATTTCTAATATAGATTTCTCTAATCTTAACATCGATTTTGATTTAGCACCGATCATTGACGCTCTTGAAAGGTATACAGGTTTAGATTTTTCCGATCCAAATTTATTAAATAATCTTCTTGCAATTATAAATGATGTTGAACCTATTGAAACAGAGACGGGCTATTTGTTTGATATTGCTTTTAATTCGATTAGGATTCTTCTTGGCTGTGACAGTGAATATAACAATTTAAGTGTAAATGTTGAACTGCCAACCTTTGGTGAATACACAGTAGATTTTTCCATTAATAATGCGGTTATTAATGACGCAGAATTTGAAATAAGCGATACTCCAAATGGCGATGAACATGACTTAACTTCAATTTTAGAAATAATAAATAATGCAAAATTAAATGAAAACACTTATGCTCTTTCAGGCGACTTGGCACTTATTTATGATGATATGAATTTAACAGGCAATATTCTTGCTATGCTCGTAGAAACTGAAGAGACCATGGTTCCATATGTCAGATTCAGCATTGAAGTAGAAGGAGTGAATAGTTACATCTATTTACTCGACCAAACAATTTACATTAATCTTGCAAACCTCAACTTCAAATTTGACCTCTCAGAGACAAACATCAATGAAATTCTAGATTTTGTCGAAACAGATCTAGGTATAAGCATTGACAGTGGTATGCTTGAAACAATGGTATATGTTTTGCCAGCACTTGAAAATATTAGCATAAATTGGTTAGAAAATGGATTAAATGTTGCTATTAGTGATGAATTAACAGTAGAAAATGTTAAATTTTATGATATAGTGTTGGATGTATTCATAAAACAAGATGAAGAAGAAAACATCTTACCAGATAGTTTAAAACTATCTACAAAAATTGATTTTGGCGAGGGCGAAAAACTAGTTACTGTAGATATTTCAAATATTGAAATAGGCAAAAATGTTTCAGAAGAAGATTTAGACGACATTGTCTTTAATGACGGAATGGTAGAGAGCGTAGAAACTTCGGCAGGCTATGTTCAAGTAGCTAACTTTATTGACGCCATTAAATTGATAGACCTTGCAAAAGTTTTAGTTGAAACTGAGAATTTAACTGGAGTAATTGATGCCAACATTTTAACGCAAGACTTGTCTATAGCAATAAGTGGCGAAGTTAAGTTTGACATTAAAACAATGTCAATGTCAGCACAAATATCACTTGAAAGTGAAGGCGTAGTTTTAGATTTTGGTGTATATGTTGAAGATATTTTAAACTTAAAAGAAATATATCTCACAATTAAAGGAAAGACATTAAAAATCGACTTAGAGAATGAAAGTTTGAAAGAGATATTGTCACAAATTGAAACGCCGGAAGTTAATGTTATTTTAGATACAATTTTAAGTGAGCTTCAATTAGATTTAGACTTAGAAAACTTAGATGTGAAAGAGATAGTTTTGGCAATGCTACATGAAATGACAGTAACTGAGACAGAAGAAGTTTTAACATTGAATGTAGGCTATCAAGGGTATAGTGTTAAAGTAGAAGTGCCAAAAGAGAACTATAACAATTACAATATTTCCATTTCTCCAATTACATTAGAAGATATATCAATAACTAAACTAGAATTAAATAACGTAACTGTAAACGCAGAAGGATTTAAGATAACAAAACCTACAGAATATGTGGACATTACAAGTTTAGTAGAAATATTAGACAATGCAAAACTTGAAGAGACTGAAGACAAGACCACATATGCTGTCTCTGGAGACATTGCACTTTCGTATAATGATATGAATTTAACAGGGAATATCCTGGCAATGCTTGTAGAGACTGAAGAAGGCATAGTTCCATATATTAGATTCAATACAGAGATAGAGGGCGTCAAAGGTTATGTATACTTACTTGACAAAACAATATATGTTAACCTTGCAAACCTCAACTTCAAGTTTGATTTAACAGAAGAAAATATCAACGAAGTAATGGCTTTTGTTGAGAGCTTTACTGAAAGTTCAAATAACCAAAACACCGATTTAGATAGCGAATTAGAGACTCCGTCAGAAGATACTGTAACAATAATTAAAACCATATTACAAGTTTTAGAAAAAATTCATTTTGCGTGGATATCTGAAAATGGATTAGACGGAATACAGCTTGACTATTCTGATAATGTAGAAATGTCTTTAAGTCTCTATTTAAACGAGATAATAGCAAAATTATTTGTAGCAAGAAATGATAATGGCGACATTCTTCCAACAAAACTTGAATTAAATATGACTTTAAATGAAGAAGAAAGAGAACACAATGTAATGCTTGCAATTTCCGATATTGTTTTAGGCAAGAATGTAAAATATTTAGAAGATATCGACTTTAATGAAAATGGTGTTGAAAATATCAAAACTGCTAATGGTATGACATCTTTAATAGCCTTTGTTGATGCTATGAATTTGTTAGATATTGCCGAAGTGGTTTTAAATGCAAAAGGTGTTACGGGGAATATAGACACAACAATTTCAGTTGACGACATTGAACTTTCAATTAGTGGAGACTTCAAGTTTGTATTTGATTCACTCACTCTTTCAATGCAAATTTCTATTGACTTTGACGGTAAAGATTATGACATTGGAATCTATCTTGAAAATATAGCTGAAATAAAAGATATATACATTACAATAGCAGGAAAAACTCTCAAAGTAGACTTAGAAAATGAAAAGTTAAAAGAAATTTTAGAGATGTTAAAATCAAATGCAACGACCGCTGACACCGCAGAAATGCTAGAAACTGTTTTGACAAAATTAAATATTGACATTGATACTGACAATTTTGATTTGTATGAAACTTTAAAAGAAATTTTAACAGATTTAACCCTTACTGAAACAGATGAAAAACTAGTTCTAATTATAAACTATCAAGGTTATAGTGCAGAAATCAATGTCTATAAAAATGCTTTTGATGTTTATGATGTTGCAATTTCTCCTATTAAAATAGATAATATAACCATTTCAAAACTTAATCTAACGAATTTAATAGTTTCGTCAGAAAGTTTTGTAATTGAAAAACCTACTGAAGTTGTTGATATTACAAGTTTAATTGAAATATTAGACAATGCAAAACTTGAAGAGACTGAAGATAAGACCACATATGCTATCTCTGGCAATATTAATCTTTCATATGATGATATGAATTTAACAGGAAATATCTTGGCAATGCTTGTAGAGACTGAAGAAGGCATAGTTCCGTATATAAGATTTAATACAGAGATAGAGGGCGTCAAAGGTTATGTATACTTACTTGACAAGACAGTATATGTAAACCTTGCAAACCTCAACTTTAAGTTTGATTTGACAGAAGAAAATCTCAACGAAGTAATGGCTTTTGTTGAGAGATTCACTACTGAAGATTCAGTTTCGCAAAATGTTAATGATGAAACAACAGAAAATGATATTGATGTTAAAGAAATATTGGAAACAGTTCTACCTATCTTAAAGAATGTATATTTTGCATGGATAGAAAATGGTTTTGAAATTACAGTCGATGAAACCTTTAATGTAGAAAATATTTCAATAAACACAATTTTAGTTCAAATTCTAACAAAAAGAGATGTGAACGATAACATCTTGCCAGATAGTTTAAAATTATCTACAAAAATTGATTTTGGCGAGGGCGAAAAACTTGTTACTGTAGATATTTCAAATATTGAAATAGGCAAGAATGTTTCAGAAGAAGATTTAGACGATATTGTCTTTAATGACGGAATGGTAGAGAGCGTAGAAACTTCGACAGGCTATGTTCAAGTGGCTAACTTTATTGACGCCGTTAAATTCATAGACCTTGCAAAAGTTCTAATTGAAACTGAGAATATAACTGGAGTAGTTGATGCCAACATTTTAACACAAGGCTTGTCTATAGCAATAAGTGGCGAAGTTAAGTTTGACATTAAAACAATGTCAATGTCAGCACAAATATCTCTTGAAAGTGAAGGTGTAGTTTTAGATTTTGGAATATATGTTGAAGATATTTTAAACTTAAAAGAAATATATCTCACAATAAAAGATAAGACATTAAAAATTGACTTAGAAAATGAAAGTTTGAAAAAGATATTGTCACAAATTGAAATGCCAGAAGTTAATGTTGTTTTAGATACAATTTTAAGAGAACTTCAATTAGATTTAGACTTAGAAAACTTAGATGTGAAAGAGATAGTTTTGGCAATGCTACAAGGAATGACGGTATCCGAGACAGAAGAAGTTTTAACATTGAATGTAGGCTATCAAGGCTACAGTGTTAAAGTAGAAGTGCCAAAAGCAAACTATAACAATTACAATATTTCCATTTCTCCAATTACATTAGACAACATATCTATAACAAAGTTAGAATTAAATAACATAACTGTAAACGCAGAAGGATTTAAGATAACAAAACCAACAGAATATGTGGATGTTACAAGTTTAGTAGAAATATTAGACAATGCAAAACTTGAAGAGACAGAAGATAAGACCACATATGCTATCTCTGGCAATATTAATCTTTCATATGATGATATGAATTTAACAGGAAATATCCTGGCAATGCTTGTAGAGACTGAAGAAGGCATAGTTCCATATATCAGATTTAATACAGAGATAGAGGGCGTCAAAGGTTATGTATACTTGCTTGATAAAACGATTTATGTAAACCTTGCAAACCTCAACTTCAAGTTTGATTTAACAGAAGAAAATATCAACGAAGTAATGGCTTTTGTTGAAAGGTTCACTTCTGAAGATTCAGTTTCACAAAATGTTAATAACGAAACAACAGAAAATGATATTGATGTTAAAGAAATTTTACAAACAGTTCTACCTATCTTAAAGAATGTATATTTTGCATGGATAGAAAATGGTTTTGAAATTACAGTCAATGACATCTTTAATGTAGAAAATGTTTCAATAAACACAATTTTAGTTCAAATTCTAACAAAAAGAGATGTGAACGATAACATCTTGCCAGATTGCTTAAAATTATCTACAAAAATTGATTTTGGCGAAGGCGAAAAACTTGTTACTGTAGATATTTCAAATATTGAAATAGGCAAAAATGTTTCAGAAGAAGACTTAGATGACATATCTTTCAATGAAAATGGCGAAGTTTTAGAAGTTAAAGTATCTAACAACGAATATGAGAATCTATCTAACTTTATCGATATTAGTGATTTCTTTGGCGTCGCTAAAACGATATTAGACGCAAAGAATTTGACATTTGTTGTAGACACAAGTCTTATTACAGACTCCAATACGATAAATCTTTTTGGCGAAATCAAATTCGATATAGAAACTTTATCCTTATCTGCAAATTTAACTGTTCAATATGATGACTTCTTAATTGACTTAGGTGTATATTTGGCAAATATTAATGAAAATAGTCAAATTTATATAACTATTGGCGGCGAAACACTTAAATTTGATTTAAATAAAATTGATTTAAATACCATATTACAAGAATTCGGTTTACAAGCTGAAGATGATTTACAAAACGTATTTGATTCAATATTAAATAATTTCCAAGTTAATTTAGAAGAAATAGATGTAAAAGAATCTGTCATTGATATTCTTCAAAACCTTTCAATTTCCGAAGATGTTGTCGACGGTGCAACTCAATATGTGGTGGAATATAAAACATATTCATTAACATTTAATTTTGATAGCGCGACAAATAATTTCTTTAATATCCAAATAAATCCATTATCCTTTGACAACATTCAAATAGCAAAATTAGATATTATTAATTTGATTGTCAATGATAGTAACTTTAAAATTGAAGAGCCAAAAGAATATAGTGATCTTTCATCAATATTTGATATTGTGGACGATGCTAAAATAAAAGAAAATGTTTATGCAATTTCTGGCGATTTGGCTGTGAGATACAGCACAACAAGTTTCTATGGCGATATTTTAGCTATGCTTATTAAAACTAATGAGCAAGAAGGAGAAACTGTTAAAGAAGTTTACACACCTTATGTTCGTTTATACACCTCTTCAATGAATTTGAACACCTACATTTATTTGATAGGAAATGTTGTTTACATTGATTTACAGGGGCTTAGAATAAAGGCAGACTTGACGCAAACTACAATAAATGAAATTATGGAATTTGTAGAAACGGAATTTATGGCGGATCAAGAAAATAGTGAAGAAATACCAGAAGAATCGCTAGAAGAATTTAAATTTATCTTGCCAGCACTTGAAAATATTTCAGCAAATTGGCTTTATTTGGAAGAAAACTTAGCAGGGCTTCAAATTAATATTGACGATGAATTATATTATACAGCGAGTGCTTTCTTTGATAGTATTGTTTTGCAAGCTTTTGGTATTCAAGATATTGACGGAACAATTCTTCCAACCGAAATTGTCATTGGTGCAAATATTAACGACGCGAACACAACAGTTTATGACAATTATGACGAATATCTTTTAGAAAACGAAACTTTAGTTACAGCATCTAAAAATTTTGCTGTGTACCTTACTAATGTTGAAATAGGCGGAAATGCAAATTATCAAGAGGACCTCGTGTTTGACGAAAATTATGAAAATGTTATTTCTTTGACTGGCAATGAAAATAACGAGGGCGAAAACAGTTATCATCTTGAAGATTATTTAGACTACAGTGTTTTATTAGATAGTTTTAAACTTGTGAAAGATTATATTTTTGGATATCAATATCAAATTAATGTTGATGCTCAACTTGGTTATAATAAGATTAACGGTGACGTCAATGTAGACGTAACGGATATTCCAGAAAATGGTGATACAGCAAGTGTTGAAAGCGAAGAGTCAAAAGATGACAATTTTACGTTATTTGGTGGCAAGAATTTGGAAGTACAAGGTGATTTTGATATGCTCCTTACAGGAAGTACAACTAAAGTGGCAAATACCTTGACGACTAGTGATATTTTAATTCTTAATTCAAATAAATATACAATTAGCGAAATAGCAGTTAATTCTGACAGTGTTGTAGTTTCATATATAGATGGAGAACAGATTCGCTCAATTACCTATGCTCTAAACGAAGAAGTGGAAATTATGAGTAGCACACAAAATCTTATTTCTCTTCTCTATGACAGTGATGAAACGGATTCAACGGGACAAATTAATGAAAATTATGGTGGACTTTATCTTTCTTACTCACATGGCGAATATATCACAAGTGGTGACGTATTTAGAGGACGAATTAAGAATCTTAACATGAGTGATATGATTTCCTTTATTCTCGGTTTTGCTAATATTGAACTTGGACAGGAAACAATGGAAAGTTGGCATCTAGAGAAGAGCCAAACAGACTTTAGTTATATTCAACAACTTTTAGGAATCACAGGTAATAACGTTTCTGATGATATATCTAAAGTTGACTCTATTCTTGGTGACGTTTCAGCAATGCTTGAAATGCTTAAAAATATAGATTTGAGAAAAACACTAAACGAAGAGACAGGACTTTATACAACTGAACTTGAAGTATTGCTTAAATTAGGTGAAAGTGTTGGAAATGTCTCAATAACTTTATATGAAGAACTTGTGGATGGAAAAGTTGTAACAAATCTTCGTGAATTGAAAGTTTCAGACTTTGTTTTAAACAATGAGGAAATTAATCTCACATTGACATTTGAAGATTTTGATAGTGCAAACTTTGACTATTTTGAATCTAATCCGGCAGAGAATCACTTTGATTTAAGTAATCTTCCTGAGTTTATGGATACAGCAATCAACACATTAAATACAAAAAATTTCACTTTCAAAGGAAATGTTGGTGTTGACATGGCAAGTATTGTAACCCTAAATTTAGGACTTGACCTTTATATAAGTATAGAAGATATTAAAAATCCTTATATTTATGCTCAAATATCTATAGATACAAATTCAATTGCATCAATAGTATTTAATGGAGATTTTGATACAAGAATGATAACCTATGAATATAAAGATGGGGTTCTAACTTTCCATAGGTATTCAATCACGTCAGAGACTCATAGGACTTGGACAGATTGGATTGGGAAATCATGGACAAAAGTTGTTGAAGATCAGGTAGACAAAAATAATTATAATAGTGATGAAATTCTTCCAAATTTAACAAAAATTGTCTTAGATTCTATGGGAATGAAAGAAGTAATAGATATGGGGCTATTCCAGATAAACATACCAGATATGATTATGTCTATTATAGAATCTCTTGATATTAATCCTTCATTAGAGAGGTCGATTCTTGGTTTTTCAACAAATGAAAATCATGACAAAATGACTTTATCTCTTGATATGGAAGATATAACAGGAATTGATGGAGCCGAAAATACAAATATAGCCTTAGGGACAAAAAAATATCAAAGAGAGTATAAAGATGAGAACGGAAATACTAATATTAGAAACTTTGCTTTCATTGATAGTATTACAGAATTAACATTTACTATGCCAATTATAACAAGTTTAACAACACTTTCTGTAGATTTTGATTTGTATTCACAAGATTTAAGTTGGGAAGAGATTTTGATGAGTTATTCTACCGCTTCTTATCAATTAAAATCTAGTTATGAAGATAATAGCGGAAGTTATGTTGGTGGAAAATTCCTTTACACAAATGATTACTATAGGCAAGAATATATAAAAACACAACAAGTTGTAGCATAATAAAAAGGAACGAATTTTTCGTTCCTTTTTATATTTTAAAGAAATAATTTTATTTTAATATTTATTTTTAAATTTCTTCAAATTATTAAATTATTTAATTTCCAATTCCTTTTTGTATCTTTCAATGATTTCGTCATCAAGACGCATAAAAAGTGGTTTTGGCGAGCCAATTTTATGTGATTTTGAAATGTTGATTTTGTTTGCTTCTTGCCAATTATCTTGAGCATCAGGAGAACTGGAAAAGCCGAGTTGTTGCCAAATTTCTTTGGTTTTTGTTGGCATAATTGGGCTAGCAACAATAGCGAGCGATTTTGCCATATTTAGACAGAGATACAAAACTTTTTTAGCATTTTTCAAATCGCCATTTTTAATTAACGACCAAGGAGCCGTTCTTTCAAGATAGGTATTTCCAATGGAAGCAAAACGCATAATCTCTTTGTATGCCGCTCTAAATTCCGTTTTTGCAAACAAGTTTGCAATTTCGTTTGGACAATTTTCAATAGCATCAACCATTTCTTTGTCGTTTTCGTCAAGATTATTTTTGATATCGTCATAATCAGTTTGAAGTTCGCCAGCAAAATTTTTGTTAATCATATTGAGAGTTCTGTTGAAGAAATTACCATATTTTCCAACAAGTTCGGCATTTGTGTTGAGTTTGAAACCTTCGTAAGAGAAGTCGCTGTCTTTATTTTCTGGAAAGATAGAAAGGAGATAGGCTCTTAAGGTGTCAATATCAATATCACTATTAAGCAAACTTTCGCAGAATATTCCAACCTTGTTTGACTTAGAGAATTTTTGCCCTTCAAAATTTAAGAAATTAAATCCGACCACATTTTCTGCAAGTTGATATTTTTTACTACCAAGCTCAATGCATGGGAAGAAAACTGCATGGAAGTCAATATTGTCTTTGCCAATAAAGTTATAGATTTCACAGTCTTTGTTCTGCCAACGGTTTTTAACCATTTCTTCGCCACCAAGTTCTTTAGTGATAGAGATATAGCCTATTGGAGCGTCAAACCAAACATAGAAAACTTTATCTTCATATCCTTTAAGTGGAACTTTAATTCCCCAAGGAATATCACGGGTGATACAGCGAGGATTTAACCCTTCGTTTATCCACTTATATGCCATATTGTAAACATGTGGGCGGAAAACATCTTTTTTTGTATCTATCCATTTTTTTAAATCGTTTTGGAGTTTGTCAAGACGAATGTATAGGTGTTTGGTGTTTTTAAAAACAGCATCCTGATGACAGAAAGCACATTTTGGATTTTTAAGTTCTTCCAAATCGTATGTTTTTCCACAGTTGTCGCATTGGTCGCCATAAGCTTTGTCATAGCCACAATATGGGCAAGTGCCATAAACAAAACGGTCAGCAAGTGCGATTTTATCATGTTCACAATAGCACATTTTGCTTTCTTTTTCGCTTATAAAGCCATTTTTGTTTAATTCGTTAAAGACATCGCAAGTCACTTGATGATGAACTTCTGTGTTAGTTCCGCTGAAAATATTAAAACTGATGTTGAGTTTCTCGGCGATTTGTTTCATCTTTGTGTTCATCATTTTGATATAGTCATTAACATCCATATTTAAATTTTTTGCACTGATATAACTAGCGGTGCCGTGGTCATCTGTTCCACTGACATAGATAGTGTCGTTTCCGTAGGTTCGATTAAATCTTGCAAAAATATCACCAGGAAGCCAACAGCCTACAAGATGCCCAAGGTGTGGCAAGCCGTTGATATATAAAAGTGCAGATGTAACAAGTATTTTTTTCTTTTCCATAATTTACCTCAAATAAGAGTTTTCAGCTCTTTATAATTTTTTTATTTTATTATAATTTCACTTTTTAGTTAATGTATCAATTATTTTAGAAAGTGTCAATGACACTAGTTTAATATATTTTCTTTGCCTATAAGTATTTTATTATATTATTCGTTGTTTTTTATTAACATATCAATTATTTTAGAAAGTGTCAACGACACTAGTTTAATATATTTTCTTTGCCTATAAGTATTTTATTATATTATTCATTGTTTTTTATTAACATATCAATTATTTTAGAAAGTGTCAACGACACTTGTTCAGAAGTGGCCATATTTTTCAAAGTATACGAGTTTGATTTGACCTCATCTTCGCCACAAATAATCACATATGGTATATTTTTTCTGTTTGCTTCTTTCATTTTAGCTTTAAAACTCTTTTCTTCATTAAAAATATCAGCTCGAATACCATTTTCTCGAAGATTTGTCATAAGAGAAAGCCCGTATTGTAAGGTTTCTTCATCAAAAGTAATAATGCCGACTGAAGTGCTTGAAGAATTCAAGTTTATCATATTTTCATTTTTTAAAATATCAAATAAGCGGGTGATACCAATACTCATGCCGACACCTTGAATATTTTTGTCAATGAAATGCCCACAAAGGTTGTCATACCTTCCGCCACCGCCTATTGCTCCTAATTCTCTTTTCCCTTTGATAAAAGCTTCAAAAATAGTTCCTGTGTAGTAGTTATGTCCACGAACGATTGAAAGATTGTAGCAAAGAGATTCTTTTTCCATGCACATCGCTTGCAAACGTTTATCAACCGTTTCTAATTCTTCAAGTCCTGCTTTAAAGGTTGAATTGTCAGTAATATTTTCTACTTTCTTTTTTATCTCTTCAAATGAACCTTTTGCCGTTATAATTGTAAAAAGGTTATCTATTTGAGCGTCTGTCAAACTATTTTCCTTTAGAAGAGCAATAAATTCTACTTTCGGAAGTTTGTCAACTTTATCAACTACGACCATTAAATTGTTTATTTTATTTCCAAATCCCAAACTTTCAAAATATCCTGCTAAAATTTTTCTGTTTGATACTTCAATTTCCACTTCTAAGCCAAGTGCTTTAAAACAAGGCTCATAAAGTTTTATGCATTCGGCATCATAGGTCAAAGGCAGGGATTCGCCGGTAATGTCGGCGTCGCATTGATAAAACTCACGAAATCTACCTTTTTGAGGACGTTCGCCGCGGTAGACTTTACCAATTTGGAAGCGTTTAAATGGAAAATCTAAAATATTATAATTCATACTCACAAAGCGAGCGAGAGGCACTGTTAAATCATATCTTAAGCAGATGTCATTGTCACCTTTAGTAAAACGATAAATCTCTTTGTCAATATCTCCGCCACTTTTAGCGAGTAAAACATCACTATATTCTAAAACTGGCGTATCAAGAGGAAGGAAACAATTTGTTTTAAAGACATTTTTAATTTTATCTAAAATATCTTCAAACACCATTTCCTCATTAGGCATAAGTTCCCAAAAACCTTGTAATTTACGTGGAGTGATAAGTTTTTTGTCTGTCATAGTAATTCCTTTTATAGATATAATTATAGTTAAAAATGATGCAAAAGTCAATTATTTAATGACGATTATGACGATTTGAAAAATTATGTAAAATTATGCACAAAATCACACACTTATCCACAAATTATAAATATACATTTCAGTTTATGAATATTCAAAAGTTGAAAATGGGCATAATTTATAGGAAATCCACATAAGTTATCCACATTTCCACATTAAAAATTAAAAAAGTAGACATTTTTCGCACTAAATGGCAGTTCTTTCTTAAAATTGTTAAACATAAACTTTTAAGTCGATTTTGATACTTATTCATTTTAATGAGTTTTTATAAATATTAAGTAGCCATAATTCAAACCGTTTGAATAATAATTCATAATATTTTCAAAACATTTCAAAAATAAATAATTTTGAAAAAGTATACTTCTAGCCTAAATGAATTTTAACTAATTAGTTTTTATGATTTCAAAGTTAAAACTGATTTGGCATTTTATGTCTAAGTAGTGAATTATTTTGCTAAAAATAATAAAAACATTTTAAGTTTTGAAATTGATAAAAGCAATGAAAAAGTGACGCTAAAACTTTTCGTCACTTAATTAAAAATCTGCTAGGTTTTTTATCAGCTATAAAATATAAGTTGTGTAACGCTTTTGTGCAGGAGACATATAAAAGATTTCTATCA
>CALVMX010000026.1 GCA_944349415.1 uncultured Clostridia bacterium | reverse complement strand
AATTCTATCCGTCTCAACTGAAGAATCAAGCTTTGTCTGTGGCATCTTGCCGTATTCAATATACCAATAGCCACCTGTCTCGTCATAATACGCCGGAACATTCGCCTCCCAATATGCATAAATTGTGGTGTTTCCAGTGAAAAAGGTGTTTGAAACAACGATATTTCCTTCCTCGTCAATAACTTGATCCCCCTGTCCATTTTCCGAAGTATAATAACCACTAAAAGAATATCCGTCCCTTGTTGGAAGAGACATAAAGCTTGTAATAGAAGTTATTTCGGTTGTCGCTTCACTATTAGAATAAAATCCTGTGTCATATCTTTGATATATTGTTGTTGAAGTGCTACCATTTTCATGACTTAAAGTGATGTCATAAATTACCCCTCGCCACTGCGCATATAGAGTATGATCAGTATTTTGTGTAACAATAGTCGTAGAAGTGATAGCTTCACCAGCAAAACTAGGGTTTAAATACCAGCCCACAAATTCGTAGTTTGCTTTTGTTGGAGATGGAAGATCTCCATAAGCTAACCCATAAACGACTTCCATATTAGATACCGGCGAGCCTCCATTAGTGTTAAAATAAACAATATGAGAATTTAATGTCCAGTAAGCATATATTGTTGTATTTTCTAATGTGAAAGTATTGCTACCAACTATATTCCAATTTTCGTCTATTATTTGTTCTCCCGTTCCATTCTCTCCTGTGAAATACCCATGGAATATATATCCATCTCGAATAATTGGAGAAATATTTTCAAGTGGATCACCTGCTAGATTATCTCCAGGATCAGTTTCATAAAACCCTGTTTCGTATTTTAAAAAGTATGTCGTGTTTGTGCCATTTCCGTGATTAAAGACTACATCATAAACATTCCCACTCCACTGTGCATATAGGTCAAGATCATAATCAAACGAAGAAGTAATATTGACGTTTTGTGAATAGTTTGTCCCCGTTCCACCAGAATTTGTATTCCAATTTATAAAATGATACCCATTTTCCACAAAAGGATTTGAAAACGATGTAATCGTTTCATTTCCAATATATTCATATGAAACACTCTCATTATTTGCATTATTAGAATGATATGTCACCACTCTTCGTTGATATACATATACATTTAAAAGTTCTCCGTTTGTCAAATCCCAACTATAAGTCGCATTGTTTAATGCGCTCTCAGTTGTAGGCTCCTCATTGAAAGCAATATATACATTCATATCTGAATTTGAGTTTATAAAATTAATTGATACAGATTCATCCCTTGTTGTTGAAAAAATACCATTTGAATATTCTCCATAAGAAGATGTTATATCAATAGTCGGAGTAATTTGTCCTGCTGAAATTGTGTTAATTCTTAGTATTTTTACATCTCTAAGCACAGGATAACCATCATTTGTTCCGTCAAAAGCCCAAACCGTCTCAAAATCCCATGGATAAGAAGATTCCCAATTTGTTGAATCTTGGAAGAAAACATAGGTTTTCGGATCGCTATCACTTGAAAACTGTGCACAATTCGACACCGTTCCATAATTTGAGCCATATGCATCTTCTAAAGTGCACTTTCCTCCCCAATAGCAATTATAAACTGTTGGAGAATTATAGTAGTTATATCCAACAATAGCACCAACATATGAACCTGTTCCTGTCACTGACCCTGTGTTAAAAGAGTTATATACATCTGATCCATTATAGTTTTGTCCCACAACTCCACCAACATATGAACTACTTCCTGTAACTGAACCTGTGTTATATGAATTTGCTACTGTTGATAAAGTATTATACCCTACAACTCCGCCTACATATTGTCTTCCTGTAACTAAGCCTGAGTTATATGAATTAATAATTGTTCCCACATTATTACCCACAACTCCGCCTACATATAAACTTCCTGTAACTACACCTGAATTATATAAATTTGATACTGTTGAATTAGAATTAGATCCAACAACTCCGCCTACACTGTCATCACTTGATGTCACTGAACCGGTATTGTATGAATTTGTTACGGTTGAAAAATAATTCTCTCCTACAACTCCGCCTACCCGTTCAAAACTTCCTGTAACTGTTCCCGTGTTATAGCAATTTGTAATATTTGCATAATATGTATAGCCTGCAATTCCTCCAACATGTCGATAACCTTGAATATTTGAGTTTATCACTCCAACATTGGAGATTTCTGCTCGATCTGTTGAAGATGCACCTCTAACATATCCAAAAAGTCCTTGGTAGGAATATGTGCCTGCTTGTGTGAAAATGCCTGATATCGTATATCCGCCACCGTCATAATGTCCAGCAAATTCGTTATAAAGAGTTGAATATGTATAAACACCAATAGCATCCCACCAATAGGCTGAAACGTCGATATCTGTGGTTTGAAGATAGTATACTCCATTTGTTGAAATGCCTGAAATATTTACTAAATACGCAAGTCCAGCGAGTTCCTCAGCACTTGAAATCAAATATGGATCACTTTCCGTTCCGCTACCTTCAAAATCAGTGTCACGTGTCGTCACTTCGTCATCCGTCCACATCAAATCAAAGTTATTTGGAATATTTGCTCCAACACCAACTCCAAGTAAAAATGGATAACCATCATTCACAAATTCTGAAACTGCCCAAACTGTCTCAAAATCCCAAGGATATGTAGAATCCCAATTTGAAGCATTTTGAACAAAAGTTGAAGTTGAACTAGCAGAACTTAGATTAGAAGTATATGTAACATAATAAGATGGGTCAGTTCTATTCAATGAAGAAGTGCTATTTCCAAGTGCCCCCAATGAACACTCTCCGCCTGAATAACATCGATAAAGATATGCTCCTGAGTCATACTGATTTCTCCCAACAGCTCCTCCAATATATGAAGTTGTGGATGCAGTGACTTCGCCAATACTAAATACATTATACACATAATTAGTTGTAGGATCTCCTTCCACTATAAATCCTATACAGCCACCAACAGTGGCGTTTCCAGAAATAGCTCCTTTGTTATAACAATTATAAATAGTAGTATTAGCATCTATATGTCCTACTAATCCTCCAACATAATCGCTCGTCGCGGTTACATCTCCAGCATTATATGAATTTGTAATTTCTCCACCATTACTACTTGAATAATTTCCTACAATTCCACCAACATATTGAATTCCTTTAACCGTGCCAGTGTTATATGAATTTGAAATCGTAATATAAGCATAAGGATTCCCACCACCCGCAATTCCGCCAACATTATTACCAAACCCTATCACCGGACCTGTATTATATGAATTACTAATAGTTCCATAATTACCCGCAATTCCGCCAACATAGTCAGAATTTCCTATCACTGTGCCTGTATTATATGAATTTGAAATAGAGCCTCCACCATATCCCACAATTCCACCAACATAATCACCACTTCCTGTAACTGCACCTGCGTTGTATGAATTTATAACTTCATTATCAGAACGTTCTCCCACAATACCACCAACATTATTATCTCTCCCTGTTACTGAGCCTTCGTTATAACAATCTGTGGTTTCGCCTGAATAAAAAAATCCAGCAACTCCGCCGACACTTTCCCTACTTCCAGTCACATTTCCTATATTATATGAATTTGTAATTTCTCCACCATATTGATATCCTACAACTCCTCCTGCATGTGAATTTTGCCCAGTAGCAGCAGTACTTTCCACATCACCTGTGTTATATGAATCAATGACTGTTGATATATAATTATATCCCGCAATTCCACCGACCATATAACCACTCCCTGTCACTGAGCCTGTGTTATAACAATTTGTAATATCCAAATATACTGCATATCCTACAATTCCACCAACATAATCATAACCTTGAATATTTGACTCTATCACTCCAACATTGGAGATTTCTGCTAAATCAGTTGAAGATGTTCCTTTTACATATCCAAATAAACCTTGAACGTTATATGTCGAAGTTGAGCCTGCTTGTGTGAAAACACCAGAAACCGTGTGACCGCCACCGTTAAAATGGCCTGCAAACTCATTATAATTACTTGAACTTGTATAAGTTCCAATTGCGTCCCACCAATATGCTGAAAGGTCAATATTTGACGTTTGCAAAAAATAAACACCGGAATAGTTGGTTCCGTTATTAACGTTTACTGCTAAAAGAGAAAGTTGTTCGGCTGTTTCAATTTGATAAGGGTCTGATTCCGAACCTGTCCCACCTGCGAATGAATCGGCATAATGATTTGCCCAAGAGTCATCATTTGTCGGCTCGGTGGCATTTGATGTTGTATTACTGTCATACGATTCGGAATTCTCGCCGTTTTGGATATCCTCTTCCGAGTCTTCGGAAGCTGGAACGGAATAACTTGAGCCGGAAAGTAAAACACCACCTGCAACAGTGGCGGATGCTATAAACAAAAAGGAAAATAGACATATAAATAATTTTTTTAACTTATTTTTCTTCATTTTTCCGAACCTTTTAAATTTAACACCTCTCTAAATCATACTTAAAACTATATTTCTATTTATATTATAATTAATTTTTTTATAAATACCAAACATTTTAAACAATTTACTCGAAAATAAGCAAAAGTGCAGTTTTCGCCTAATCTTCTATTTTTTCATAAACTTCATTCACATGGACCTTATGGAACTGTTCGTCTTGCAAAATCAAGCTTTTTTCCACCCAATAAAGAGAGAGTCCGAAAAAGATATATAAAACAGCCACAACGCCTAAAGTTATCAACAAGAAAATTCGTGAGCCATTTCCTATCAAGCTGTCAAACACACCTGAAAGAAGAAGTAAAATTGAAGAAAATACTCTTCCTGCAGCTATGGAAAATTCCATAAAAGCGGTATTTTCCAAAATATGTGAATGAAGAGAAAGCGTCCTCGCCACAGAGGCTCTTCTGCTGTCAGAAATAGAAATCAAAATTGTGTTGAAAATTGTGTAAACTGCATAGAAAATGACAATGGCGACCATTTCACTACCAACAGTTGCAATGATACCAACAGTTGCTAGTGCCACCAAAATAATACAAGGCAAAATAAATGTTTTTGCGCGTTTTTTGCGGTAATAGCGAAGATATAAAAACATTGTAATCAAAGATGCCAAAGTAAAAATTGACTGTAATGTTCCAAGCGATGCATTTGACTGAAAAGCTACCCAAACAAGAATAGTTAGCAGTGTAGTAAAGCAGTCAGAGGACGCTCCTCTAAAGAAATTGGAAAGATAAGCGAATTTAAGAGGTTCAGTGCTTTGTTTATTTTTCTTAATATAATTGCCAAACTTTCGTAAATTAAATGATAGTTTGTAGACCTTTTTCGGCCTTATTAGGAAAGAAAACACAACCAAAGCAACGCAAAGAGCAACCATGATAAGAGCCATAATAGAGAAATCGACATCCACAATATACCCTATCGCAATAGGAAAGATAATATATGTTGCCTGATAAGCCATTCTTTTCACAGCAAAAAATCTAACTTGATGCTTGCTTGAAATGGTTTCAGCTGTCAAGTTGTGATAACCTGAAGAATAGAACCCAAAACTAAAACCATACAAAAACGCCACCAAAGGCAAGAAAGTAATAAGATTATCACCTAAAAGATAAATCATCAAGATGACGCCTGTAAGACCAATGGAGCCAATAGAAACAAAGATACTTTTGTTATGATTTTTCAAAAAATATCCAGTCCAAGTGTAAGATAGACCTAAAGTTGTGTAATAGATGACATAAAATAGTCCAATTTGAATGATATTATATGTGATATCTTGCCCAAAAGACTGGTTCTTTAAAATGTTTGCCACTAAAAAAAGGTCGACAAAAATCAGTATGATGCCTTGGAGACAATCACACGCAATAATTGAAATTGCACTTAAATCAAATATCTTCCTTTTTTTCATATTTTATAGCCTTTTTCTTTTTTACATGTCGTATAAAGAGTTTAACAAGTTCATAATATGGAATAATTAAAAGAGCAAGCCCCAAAACAAGCAACCATTCCCACCAACTAATAGAGCAAATACCTAAAGAGCTTTGTATTGGTGCAATAGGTGCTACAACGATAATCACGGTCAAGAGTGCAGAAATTAAAAAGCCATAATTTAAAGTTTTATTGTTAAATGGATTAGTGCTAAAGAGACTGTTTGTGTCACTTTTTAGATTATAAGAATGGAAAAGTTCAGTAAAACATAAATATAGGAAGCAAATTGTTGTAACATTTTCATCAGGCATATGGAAAACTAAGGTTAAAATACAGTAAATACCAATTAAAAATGCCGAAACGAAGATAGAAGAACAAAAGATATTGAAACCAACTTTGCCTTTGAATAAGTTACCAGTGGTGCGCTGAGGCGGTTCCTTCATTATCTCCTTTTCTGCCTTTTCAAAGCCAAGAGCCAGACCCACAAAAGTGTCTGAAACAAAGTTTATCCAAAGTAGTAGTGCTGGTGTAAAGAACGTATGGTCGCGGAAAATAAGCATAATCAGAGTTATTGCAAAAAGTTCGGCAAAACTTGTTCCAAGCAAAAATTCCAAAATTTTAAGGATGCCTTGATATATTCTTCTTCCTTCTTTAACCGCACCAACGATAGTGGCAAAATTATCATCCGTAAGAATTATATCTGCTGCCTCTTTAGTGACATCAGTGCCAGTGATCCCCATACCTATTCCAATGTCAGCCGCTTTGATACTTGGTGCATCATTAACCCCATCACCCGTCATTGCCACAATTTTTTGATTCGCTTTAAGCGCTTTGACAATTTTTACTTTATGTTCTGGGCTGACTCTTGCATAAACACGATAATTATTTACAGCTTCTACAAATTTTTCATCTGGAATTTTATTTAACTCTTGACCAGTAATGACATATTTTTTGTTGCTACAAATGCCCAACTCTTTAGCAATGGCAAAAGCCGTGTCCTTATGGTCACCAGTTATCATAATAACTTCTATGCCAGCTTCATTACATGTTTTAATAGCATCAGCAACCTCTTCACGAGGCGGATCTATCATACCAATTAAACCAATAAAAACTAAATCATTTTCGGTGTTTTCAGAGTTGTATTTTTTTATGTTTTCTTTCTGGATTTTAAAAGCAAAAGCTAAAACTCTCAAAGCATCAAAGGCTAAACTTGAATTTTTCTCATAAATTAAATCTTTATCTTTTTGAGTTATCTTCCTTATTTTCCCATTAACTAAAATACGACTACACCTCTCGACAACGCTGTCTAAAGCACCTTTTGTATAAACATATTTTTCTTTAGCCACCATATTTACAGTCGACATCATTTTTCTGTTACTGTCAAAAGGAACTTCGCCCACTCTATCAAATTTACCTTCATATAAGTCTTTGCCAGCACCAAAGGCATAGCCACAATGCACCAAAGCAACTTCAGTTGGGTCGCCGATACATGACAAATTATCGTTTTCAAGCTTTATTTGAACATCATTGCAAAGCACCATGCAACGTATAAATTCTTGAATAGTTTTGTTCGAGTTTAACAAATTTTCAGCTATTTCATCTTCTTTTGATTTTGAAGTTTTATTTTTATAAATCTTATTACCGAAATTTAATTTATTAAACTCAGAAAGCGAATCATCAAAGAAAAACGCTTTCTTAACAGTCATCTTGTTAAGAGTCAAAGTCCCAGTTTTGTCTGTGCAAATAACTTGCGTTGATCCCAAAGTTTCCACCGCCGGCAATTTTTTAACAATGGCACGTTGATCGCTCATGCGTTTAACACCGAGCGACATGGTTACCGTAACACAAGCAGGTAGTCCTTCAGGAATGGCACAAACAGCAATGGCTATAGCAATGGAAAACGAAGTAAAAACATCTTCTTTCAAAATGATATTAATAACAAAAATGAGAACAGCCACTAAAAGAACAATGCCGGTAAGCCAAAGGCTTGTTGACTTAACCCTTTTTGTAAGAGGAGTTTCTTCGTCTTTAATTTCGTCTAAGGCAGAAGCAATTTTTCCCATTTCAGTGTTCATACCAACGTCTGTCACAACACCGCGACCGCGACCATATGTTACAACACTGCCCATGAAAGCCATATTAACTCTATCACCAATAATGGTGTCACTTTTCAAAATTTCATCCGAAAATTTTTCCACAGCCTCACTTTCGCCAGTCAAGGCACTTTCTTCTATTTTCAAACTTTCGCTTTCAATGATGCGTAAATCTGCAGGCACAATATCTCCCGCCTCCAAAATTACGATATCACCAACAACTAAATCTTCACTTTTGATTTTATGTATAACACCATTTCTTAAAACTTTGCAAAATGGTTTAGTCATATTTTTTAGTGCCTGCATAGCCTGTTCACTCTTTCTTTCTTGCCAGTAACCAATAATCGCGTTAATAAACACAACAAGCATAATAATGCCAGCATCAATAAATTCTTCGACGCTTCTTTCTATTGCACCCATAATGACACTAATGATACAACTTACAATTAAAACTATGATTAAGACATCTTTAAATTGTGATAAAAATTTAACAAATTCACTTTTTTTCTTTTTACCTACAAGCAGATTTTTGCCATTTTTATCAAGTCTCTTTTGTGCATCAATAGAAGATAGTCCAGATAAAGAACTATTTACATCTTCCAAAACTTCTTCTTTACTTTTATCAAAAGCTACCATAATATGATATATTATAACAAACAAAATTTGTTTTACAAACTAAAAACAATAAACTTTTTAAAATTTTAACTTTTAAAAGGCTAATTTACAACAGTTGCATATAAATATCATCTGTTTTTCATGCTACTTATGCTCTTTTAAGATTCTCTTTGCTTTTTGTGCATGTATATGTAAAACAAAAAAAGACCTCGCAAGTGTTTGCAAGGTCTTAAAATTAATCTTCGTTTTCGCCGTTTTCTTCTGCTTCACGTTTTTCAATTTCTTCTCTAAGAGCTTTGATTTCGTCTTTAAGTTCTGTATTTTGTCTTTTCAAAACTTCATACATTCTCTTAAGAAGTGGATATCTTTCAGCATTTTTAGCCATAACTTCTTCACAGTGTTGAACAGAAAGTTTAAGTCCGTCAAGTAAGTCAAGGTCCTCAGCCAATTTCTTAGCTTTTTCTTCGTCAATATCAGCATAGTTATTAACACCATAAAGAACAACTTTTTGTTTAGCCACTAATGCTTCTTTTCTACGAAGTTTCTTTTCATCGTTTTCGTGAGTTTTCCAAACTTTATTGAGAGGAATGAAATCTTTTTTGCATTGTTTGAAATCTTTTTCGTTAGCCTTAAGTTTTTCCTCAGCCTCTTGAAGTCTTTGTCTAAGTTCCTCAATTGGAGTTACAACAACGGTTTGGACAGTGGCAGGTTGAACAGTTTCTAAAAGTTTTTTCTTGGCATCTTCAAGTTCTTGAACCATTTGTTCATATTTTTCTTTTTCGCGAAGAAGCTCTTCTCTTTCTTCTTCTAAAGAATCAACAGTCTCTTCTTCCTCTTGAGGTTCTTCTTCTGTATCTTCTTCTTGTTCTTCCTCGCCCTCAACTTCATCTAACTCTTCAGTCTCTTCTTCTGAAACTTCTTCTGGAATTTCTTCCTCTTCTTCAGTTTCCTCTTCATCAAAAGATCCATCTTCTTCTGGAACTTCTTCTTCTGCTACAGAATCTTCTTGTTCTTGAATAGCATTTTCTTCTTGAATACGTTTAATTAATTCTTGACGTCTCTTTTCAAGATATTCTCTTCTTTCTCTGTTTAATCTTTCTTCATCAGATTCAGCTTGTTCTTCTTCTGCATTTTCAACATCAACAACATTTCCTTCTTCAAGAAGTTTAGGTTCTTCTTGTTGAGCACCATCAAAATGGAATTCTTCAAAACCATCTTGCTTTTGTTCAGCTACTTTTTTGTTTGATGCAACTTTTGTTTCTTTGTGATTCTTTTTATTTGTTAAAGAAAGCACAAGTTCCCAAATAAAATAAACAATTAAACTTGCTGCAACAACAACACCTAGAATGATAAAAATTTCATAAATAGTAGATTCAATACTTACACTTAAAAGAGAATTCATAAATCACCTTCCTTAAATAAAATTTGAATACTTCAAGTTTTTATTCACCTATATTTTAGCATACATCCAATTATATGTCAATAGCAAAATTTCAAAAAAGCAAAAAATTTTGATAAAAATTGATAAAAATTAGCATTTTTTGCTGTTTTTTAGCAAAATCGTGGCTAATTTTGCCATTTTTTGAACTTTTTACTATTATATATATTATCAAAAATATAGAAAAATAACATTAAAAACTAAGAAATAGTATGAAATAATGCAAAATTTGTGAGTTTTTTGCAATATTATGAAAGCAAAATAAAAAAGAATAAGCAAAAACTTATTCTTATTTGGTGGAGGCGTCGGGTTACGCTCCCGAGTCCAAGACTATATTAAAAGACTTTTCTACATATTTAGTTTATGTTTAAATTTCACTTTAAAATCACCCATAAACAAGTTTTTAAAGCAATTCCTTTAAAGTTTTTCACATAAAAAAGGAAGAAATTTATGTGAAGTTTTTGCCTAGTCTGACACCAAAATTCTTGCTGGCAAAACAAAAATTAGGCGAATTAGATAATGCTCTAATCAGGCGATGTCACAAGTTAAGCTGCGCAAGGCATAGCGTTCATTGTAACAACATTGTTTTCTTTTTCTGCGTTTATTTACGCGTGCTCTTGGTTTAGGCGTAAGGACGAACCGCCATATGCTTTATGTCTTTTAAACTAAGCCCTGTCGAAACTTAGTCGCCCCCAAATTAGCGTTTTGAAAAGCGTTCAATATCACGTTTTGCTTGCTTATCTTTCAAAGTTTGACGTTTATCATAAAGTTTTTTACCTTTAGCAAGCCCAATTTCCACCTTAACAAGTCCATTATCATTGATATATAGTTTTGTTGGAACAATGGAAAATCCTTTTTCTTTGACTTCACGTTCAAACTTTAAAATTTCACTTTTATGAAGAAGAAGTTTTCTGTCTCTTCGCTCTTTAACTTTAAAAACGTTTGCTTTTTCATAAGGCTTTATATAAGCATTTTTGAGATATAATTGTCCACCTTTGCAAACAACATAACTATCCAAAATGCTGACACCACCTAAGCGAACAGATTTAACTTCACAGCCCTCTAGTGAGATTCCCGCTTCCACGCAATTTGAGATAAAGAAATTGTGATAGGCCTTTTTATTGTTTGCAATAATTTCCATTTCTTTTCTCCATTATAAGTAAAAAATTGAAAAAAAGCGAAAAAATACACAAAAATTCGATATTTTTCAAGACTTTTTCTCGATTTCTTACTATTTATATTATACCATATCTAAATCAAAATTGCAACTAGACAACCTTAAAATCTATGTCGCGACTATACAAATTGACATTGGTAAGTTCCACTTTCACCTTGTCGCCAATAGAAAATACGTTTGAAGAACCTTTGAGTTTCAACTGCTTTTCCAAGAAAATATATGTGTCATCAGGCAGTCCTTCCATTCTTACCAAACCTTCACAAGTATTATCCAAAGCAACAAAAATACCAAAGCTGGTTACTGAAGAAATGGTGGCCTCAAAAACTTCTCCCACCCTATCTTTCATAAGATATGCTTTCCAAAGGTCATCCACATCTCTTTCTGCCGAGTCAGCATTTCTTTCACACTCGCTAGACTGCTCAGAAGCATCAAAAGTAAAAATCTCAAGTTCTTCTTTTGCCTCGCTGTCTAATTTTTTGTGAAGATAGTCTTTAATAATTCTGTGAATTGTAAGGTCTGGATATCTACGTATAGGCGAAGTAAAGTGACAATAATTTTCGAGAGCGAGTCCGAAATGCCCTAAATTTTGGTTGAAATATTTTGCTTTTTGCATACTTCTAAGAAGCATTTTGTTCACGACATCTTGAGTATTTGTATCTTCCACCATCTTCAAAATTTCTTGAAAATAACTTGGCGTAATGTTGTCAGGAACTTGAGGATAACGAACCCCAATTCCTTTCAAAAAGTCACAAAGTGCAAAAACTTTTTCTTTGGTCGGAGCCTCATGAACACGATATACAAAAGGAATTTTCAAACTGTCAAATTCTTTTGCGACGGTCTCATTTGCGAGCACCATAAAATCTTCAATAAGCCTATGCGCTTCGTTTCTTTCTCTTCTAGTCAAATCAACAGCCATTCCTTTGTCATCAAAAACAAATTGAACTTCTGGAATTTCTAAATCCAAAGCCCCTCGTTTTTCTTGATTTTGCTCTAAAATATCGCAAAGTTCTCGCATAATTTTAAAATCTGGCAAAAGTTTTTTCGTTTTATCATTAGTTTTGCCAAGTTTAAGTGCATCGTAAACTTCATCATAAGTTAACCTAGCCTTACTTTTTATAAAACTTTCACAAATTTTATGGTCGATAACCTTTCCATTAAAGTCGACTTTCATAATACAAGATAAAGTAAGCCTTTCCACTCCTTCGTTCAAAGAACAGATTCCGTTTGAGAGTGATTTAGGTAGCATCGGAAGAACGGAGGTCGGAAAATAAACACTAGTTCCTCTTCGATAAGCTTCTTCATCAATAATAGAGCCAACAGGGACATATTCGCCAACGTCAGCTATATGCACGCCTAATTCATAATAATTTTTAAATTTTTTGATAGAAACAGCATCATCCAAATCTTTCGCATCTGCTCCATCAATGGTAAATATCACTTCGCCAGTAAGGTCAAGACGGCCTTTCTTTTGTTTTTCAGTTATGTCTTTTTGAATACTTTTTTCTGCCTGAACAACAACATCTGGAAATTCTTCAAAAAGATTATGCTCACGAATTAAAGATAATTCCAAAGTCTTAACATCATCGTTCATACCTAAAATTTCAGAAACAATGCATTTAATTTTGCCTTTGTCTGTTCTGACAATTTGAGCCATAACTTTCATATCTTTTTTAATTTTAAGCCCAGTTTTAACAATAGGAAAATCTTGAATAATTCTCTTATTGTCAGGATCCAAAAAGAAATTGTTTGCCACAACCTTCACAAGTCCCACAATGTTTTTCAGTTCTTGATAAATACTGACAACTTCGCCGTCAATTCCCTCATTAGACTGTGAAATTATTTTAACAATAACCTTTTCGCCGTCTAAAGCACCCATAGTTTTGTTTGCTGGGATAAAAATATCCTCTGACATGCTTTTTACCTTAACAAAGCCAAAACCCTTGCTTGTTCCAGAAAAATCTCCCTTGACATAACCACGTGAAGGAATTGAAATAAATTTATTTTTCCTAATTTCAAAAATATCGCCGTTTGAAAGAAGAGAGTAAAAAATTTTCTTTACCTCGTCAACTTCACAGTTTAAATTGGCAGAAAGAAATAAAAATAGTTTGTCAAGACTATTGAAAACCAAACTATTTTTTTCTATTAACTCTAAAATTTTCTCTTTTTTATTCATATTAAGAACCAGAATACAATAATATCGTTACAAGATATAAAACTGCACAAACAAAAATGATGATGCCTGTTATAATTGTTATAAGTTTCAATTTGCCATCGCGAGAGGAACCTTTATTTTGAGAATAATAACTGTCTCTCACTCCTGTAATAGCTTCCGTGCTTCCAGCATCTTCAGCCTGAAAAAGGATGCAAATAATCATTATTATTGCACAAATTGCAATAATAGCAAACAAAACAATTCTAATAATTGGCATGGACGAAGTTATCCATATAGGTATTCCAGATGTATCCATTATAAACTCCTATTTTACTAATTTTAAGCGAATTTTGCGATGCATAAAACGGCAACTATGGCAAACATAACAATAGCAAAAATAAGCAGTCCCCATTTTATTTTGTCATCTTTTGCATAGTTATAAGATTTTTTGATAAAAGACACGAGAGCGAGAAGTCCAATAACAGCAAAAATTGAAACAACAACATAGAAAGCAATATCTCCCCAGCCTATAACCCACATCGAAAAATCTTGCCAAACATCGCAAAGCATACCACTCATAATTTTCTCCTTGCTTCATCATTTTAACACAAATTTCTAAATATATCAACTGTTTTCAAGAAAAAATATTATAAAACTTGTAAAGAATAGAAGAAAATTGTTATTTTGTATATTTATTTGCTTTTTTTAACAAATTTTGATAACATTATAAAAGAGGTGTTTTATGAGTAAAACTAAAATAGTATGTTCAATAGGTCCAGCATGTAATGATGTAGAAATAATAGAAAAACTTGCTTTAAATGGCATGAATGTGGCACGATTCAATATGAGTCACGGCACTCATGAAAGCCACAAAGAAATGATAGAAAAAGTCAAAAAAGTAAGAGAAAAATTGAATATCCCAATAGGAATAATGATCGACACGAAAGGTCCAGAGATAAGAATCAAAAACTTTGAAAACGACAGAATCTTTTTAAATATAGGCGACGAATTCACTTTAACCACTAAAGATATTGTTGGAAATCAAAAAATGGTAAGCGTTACTTACAAAAAACTGCCTAAAATTCTTAAAATTGGAAGCAAAATACTTTTAAATGACGGCAGCATTGAACTTGAAGTAAAAAAACTTACAAAAGATGATGTTATTTGCCTTGTGAAAACAAGTGGCGAATTGTCAAATCATAAGAGTATCAATTTGCCAGGGATTAAAACTGATATGCCGTATTTGAGCGAGCAAGATAAAAGTGACATCCTATTTGCAAAAGAAATGGAAGCTGATTTCCTTTCAATTTCCTTTGTCAGTTTCTTGAGCGATGTCAAAGATGTTAAAAATTATCTTAAACAAATTCACTACAACAAAGTTCAAATTATATCCAAGATTGAAAGCGAGGACGGTGTTAAAAACTTTGATAAAATACTCTCCTGTTCAGACGGGATCATGGTGGCTCGTGGTGACCTTGGAGTTGAAGTTGATTTTGTTAAACTTCCAACCCTTCAAAAGAAGTTTATAAAAAAATGCAACGATGTTGGAAAAATTTCCATTACCGCCACACAAATGCTTGAAAGTATGATTTATAATAAACGTCCAACACGTGCCGAAATTTCTGATGTAGCCAACGCAATATATGACGGAACAACTGCCATTATGCTTTCAGGAGAAACTGCATCTGGGAAATATCCAGTTGAAAGCGTAAGCACCATGAGAAAAATTGCAGAAGAAGTAGAAAAAGAACTACACTATCACACAAGCGAATTTAAAACACACAACACTTCATCAAGTATTGGTTATGCCGTTTGTAGCCTTGCCGACACTGAAAATGTAAAACTTATCAATGTTGCCACAAAAACTGGCGATACAGCTCGCTTTGTGAGTCGTTTTCGTCCAAACGTGCCAATAGTTGCTTGCACACCGGATAAAAAAACCTACTATCAAATGAGCATCCTATATGGCGTTATTCCAATTCTAGAAAAAGAATATAAAAACATGGATGACGTTTTAAAAAATGGTATGGAGCGTGTCAAACAAACAAATCTTGTTAAAAAAGGTGATAAAGTAGTTCAAACTGGTGGTATGAAAGCAGGAAAAAGCGGTAGCAATTTATTAATGGTTAAGAAAATTAATTAAAATGAAAAAAAGAATAGATGTTTTATTGTTTGAAAAGAACTACTATAACTCGCGTGAAAAGGCAAAAGAAGCAATTAAATCTTCTAAAGTGAAATTAAATGGTCAACTTGTGACAAAGCCGTCTTTGGAAGTAGATGAAAATTGCGAGTTTGAAACTTTGCCTTTTTCTTTTGTTTCGCGTGGAGGTATTAAACTACAAAAAGCAATTGAAACGTTTAAAATTGATTTAAAAGACAAGGTTGTGCTCGACATTGGCGCTTCCACTGGCGGTTTTACAGAAGTTTGTTTAAAAAATGGAGCCAAAAAAGTCTATGCTGTAGACACTGGCAAGGATCAACTTGACGAAACACTGAAAACAAATTCAAAAGTTGTCAACCTTGAACAAACCAATTATTTAAATTTGGACTGTTCAAAATTCAATATAGACTTTGTCGTCATAGATGTCTCCTTTGTAAGCTTAACTAAAATACTTCCAAAAGTTGCAACTGACTTTAAAATTGTAGGTTTGGTCGCTTTGATAAAACCTCAATTTGAAGTTGGTTTGGAATATGCAAAAAAACACAAAGGAATTGTAAAAGATGAAAAAATGCACAAAAAAGTGCTTGAAAATATAAAAAATTTGCTTAAAAACTTGAATTTTTCAATTTTTGGAGAAATAGAGTCGCCAATAAAAGGTGGAGACGGCAACAAAGAATTCTTGATATACTGTAAACTTAGTAATACTAT
Source organism: uncultured Clostridia bacterium (assembly GCA_944349415.1). Classification (GTDB taxonomy): domain Bacteria; phylum Bacillota; class Clostridia; order Christensenellales; family UBA1242; genus Caccovivens. The sequence goes on along the minus strand of CALVMX010000026.1, from coordinate 306 downwards.
CTAAAAGGTTTTTGTAACTTTTTGTTGACATATAAATTTTTAGACTAAACAATTACAAAACAATGGTTAAATAAAATTATACTTTTAAATGTGTTTAATTTAAATTTAATTATGATTTTTTAATATATAAACATTAATTAAACATTCAAAAGAATTAAAAGCTGATAATTCAAAACCAAATAAAAAAGAGAGTAGGAAATCTACTCTCTTTTCCATATGAATTAAATAGTGAACTAAAGTTATCTTGCAAGTCCCTGTTGGTATGTTCTCACATACCTCATCGACATCTCTCTTTAAAAGGAGGTG
>CALVMX010000025.1 GCA_944349415.1 uncultured Clostridia bacterium | reverse complement strand
AGCTTTGGGCAGAAAGATTGGGTAAACGTTTTAATCTAAATAAAGAAGAGGGATATACTGGGCAGACGCCGATAAAGGCACTTGGCGTGACGGATCAACATAGTCAACTGCAGTTATACACAGAAGGCATAAAAGATAAAATGTTTATCTTTTTAAAACCGAAAAAAAATGATATTGATTTTAAACTTGACTATGAGTTTTCGTTTATGCCAAAGTTAAACAAAATTAGCTTAGGCGAGTTGTTTGACAAAGAGTTCAACGCCACAAGATTTTCTCTCACAAATTTAGATAGGCCTAATTATACAATATTTTTAGACAAAGTAGACGAAAAAAATATGGGTATGCTGATTTTTTATCTACAGATGATGACAGTTTTTATGGGCGAAATGCTAAATGTGGACGCCTATAACCAAAACGGAGTGGAAGCAAGTAAGATTTACACAAAGGCAAGTCTAAATTTTGATGGGTTAAAAAAAGAAAAAGAAGAAATTGAAAATTTTGTAAAAAATCAAAAGTTTTATAAGGTTTAATATATGTAATTTAGTTTACGTTAATTTACAAATATTTTAAGGAAAAATATGGGTGTAGAATTATTTGGATATGAACATTTAACCTTTTTAGGCGTGTTTGTTATTTGTGTTGTGGTAAGTTTAATAGTAATCAAAGTAAAGGCTAACAGCGAAAAAAGCAAGAAAATTATTATATAGTTTATAGAAAAAAGGATGAGCAAAAACTTAAATCACTTTTAAAATTGATAAAATAAAAAGGTTTTCATTTATTAAATTTTTGAAATAATTTAAATTTTAGTATTGACATGTCTTTCTTTTAATGTTATTCTTTTGTTGAAGGACTATTATAGGGATTATTATGGGGAGTGAATTAAAATATTTTCAAGATACAAGAGTCAACAAGCGAGTTTTCGTTGGAAAATGTCTTGCTGAAGAGATAAGGGCCAATGGCGAAGAGATTATAGATTATGTAAACGAAATTAAGAAATATTATAGTTCAAGTTCTAAAGCAAACCAAAAACTCGATGAATTTGTTAAATCTTTAAATTCTGTAGGTAATTTTTTTATAGCTATAAGCGACAACATTTTAAAAAATGTTAAACCTAAGAAAGATAATTGGAAGGAAGAATTGACTTCATATGCTGTTAGTGCTTATAGGCAGTTGGAAACTTTGCTTAGAAAATATGATGACGAGGACTTAATTGACTATGATGAACTTTACACTGATCTTTACGAAACTCTAAAACAAGAGGGAAAATATCTAGCTGAAAGAATAGAGCATTTTCTTGATATTAGACCGTTTTATACTGTAGACAGGAATAAATTTTACCCAGGTATCCAAGAGAACTATATTAGACTAGCTGATTTTGATGAAACCAAGACACCATTTCTAACTGTGACATATTTTAATGGATTCTTAGACAGAGATAACAAAGTTGTTGTAAAAGAAGTTATTGGATTTAGAGAATACATAGATATTAAAGAAATTGAGAAAAATATGTAAAATTTTAAGTTTAGTTTAAACTATCTGTTTAATTCAATTTATTTTGTCAATAATTGCCTCAAGGAGAGGTGATTATGAAATTTTCAGTTTGGAGTGATAAAGAAGTTAAAGATTTATTTAAAGTGGTGGAAGAGTGCAAAACTTTGAATAGACCACTTAAGGAAGCTTTTTCGAAACACGGGCAAGTGTATCACAGAAAAGGGAATAGTGTGCGAAATTACTACTATCATGAGGTGGATAATCTAGAACAGGACGAAGAGAGGCGAAAAAGACTTCAAATAGATTTATCAAAGCACTTAAAAAACAAACTTGTTCCTTTTTCCAAAAGACAGGAGGAAGAGTTTTTACAAAAAATTGAAGAATACAAAAAGCAAGGTATGTCGGTGCGTTCTGCGTGCATCAAGCTTAGCGGTGGAGATATGACGCTTATGACAAGGCTTCAAAATAAATTTCAAAATTTAAAAAAAGAAAATGCCAGCAAAGACAATATAATAACTTTTCGTAAGCGAGAAAAAAGTTTGTCAATGAACGATATCAACAGTCTTTTTATGGGACTTGTGAAACTAATTAAGAAAACCACGCAAGAGGAAGTTGAAAGCAAAATAAAAGAAGAAAGGCTGACGAATGAATATCTTTTGAAAGAGGCATATAACGAACTTAATGAAAGAACAAAAGAGTTGAAAACGTTAAAAGCAGAATATCAAATTTTGAAAAATGACAATTTAAAACTTACTGATAAGATGAATAAATTATTTAAAAATAAAAATGAAAGATTAAAAGCAAAATTTAACGATATTGGTGGAAATGTGGATAAATTAAAAGCGTAGATATTTTCGTTTTGAAAATATCTTTTTTTATGTTAAAATAAGGTTATGAATTTAAATTTCATAACGAGTGGAACTCTTTTTGAGGCGACAAAGGAAACGATAAAGAAAATAGACTTTAAAAATCTTGCACAAAAGAACCTTGTGGTTGTGCCAGATAGTTTTTCTATGCAAGCAGAGAGTCTAATTTTCGACTGTTTGAAGATAAAATCCACTTTTAATATCTCTGTTGTGGGAATCTCTCGACTTGCCAGCAAGATTCTAAGAGAACATAATATTGCGTTTGATAGAGTGAGTGGCTTAGAGGAAATTTTAATAACCTATAAAGCAGTGAAAGACAATGAGGGGAGTTTTTCCTATTTTCAAAATTATGGCATAGATTTTTGTTTAAAAGTGAAAGAAATTTTATCACAATTTTCAAGTTCTATGGTCAAAGTGGAAGATATAAAACCTTGTGACGATAAAATCCTCTCCAAAAAAATGGAAGATTTAAAGCTGATATATAAGTCCTACCTAGAACTTCTAGAAAACAGATTAAACCTCTCTAAACTCCTTTCTTTCTTTTTAGAGAAAAGCGAATTTTTAGATTTAAAAAATTATAATTTGTATTTTGTCAATTTTGATAGTTTCTCTAAAGAAATTTTTGACTTTATTTGCCAACTATCTAAAAAAGTCAACTCTGTTTATATCGCGCTCAGCAAACCTATTTGGCAGGGCAATGCCTACATTTACGAAGATGACAGCCTAAACAAAATGATGAAATATGCAAGTAGCATTGGCGTTGCAATAAAAGTGGAAGAGAAAAAGCCAAATTTAAAAGAAGGGCAAATGGCAGTTTTGAAAAATGCTTTTTCTATCCAAACTGAAAAGACGACCTCTCAACTTTTTAATAGCATCGTGGCAAGTGACAATCTTGATGAAATAGAATATGTGGCAAAATATATTCGCTATCAAATCGTAAGCGGAAAAAGGTATAAAAACTTTTCGCTTGCAGTTCCTGAAGAAAGTTATTTTAAAATCGTAGACAACATTTTTGAAAAATATAAAATTCCTGTTTATATGGATTACACTTTAAGCTTAGGCGAAATTGGTGTAAGTAAATTTTTCGTTAAATTTCTTAAAATTGCTCTTGGTGGCATAAACAAATCTGACCTTGAATATTTAATAGCTTCTCCATTTTTAAATTTAGACGATGTGGAAGAAAAACTTGACAAAGTGGATTTTTATGAAATAGAAAGCTCGAATACATATCAAAAATACGATTGTTCACTTGATGAGATTTTTAATTTATTAAAAAATATTAAAAATTCAAAAAAAATACAAGAATTTTGCTTTTTTAGCGAAAAAATCTTAGAAATTATTGAAAAAAATATTAATTTTTATTTAGAAAAAATAATTTCTCTTCAAAAAAAGAGCGAGAACGAGCAAGCTGTAACTCTTATAAAAAAGATTATAAATGAAATCAACGCTTTTAAATTTCAGCAAGAGATCTCACTTAAAGATTTTATTTTTCTTATAGAAACTGTTTTTCAAAGTGTTAAAGTGGAGACTGTGCCTTCTTATATCGATGCGGTGTATGTCGGCGATGCCACAAAAAGTTATTTTGAAGATGTGGACACTTTGTTTATTCTAGGTGCCACAAGTTCTCTTCTTCCAAAAACGGAAAAGGACTGCGGAATAATTACCGATGAAGAGTTAAATAAAATACACCATTTAATTGAACCAGAAATACGTGTTATCAATAGACGTAATAGACTCAAACTTTTTGAAGTTTTACAGCATGCGAAAAATAATTTGTTTACAATAGCACCGCTTGGAAATAATGGACAAAAGGCTAGCTTTGTGAATGATTTAGAGAAGGCTTTTGATGTAAAAGAAAACGCAACTTCAAGCTATCAAAACTTTAACCGACCAGACTTAGTTGAGGAAGATTTTCAAAGGCTTGTCAATTTTAATCTTGGAACAAAAGACGTTGCCGAACAAAATTTTAAAAAAATAGAGAAAAAATTGCCTCAAAACTATGCAAATTCGATTAATTTTGCTGTTAATAAAGATATTTTTAGTTATAATTATGATTATCTTTCTTTTAATCCACTTGCAAATTATATTTCAGTTTCAAGGTTGGAAAATTATTTTACTTGTCCGTTTAAGCATTTTGTAAATTATACCTTAAACATCAAGCCTAAAGAGCATGCCAAACAAGATAAACGCAAAGTCGGCATTTTAAAGCACGAACTTGCAAGATTGTTTGTGGAAAAATATCCAAATTTACGAGCAGTTAAAGAGGAAGAAATAGAGAAATTTTTGGATGAGAATTTAAAAAAGACCCTCTCTTCTGTCTTTGACAGTATTATTTTTGAAGATAAAATTTTTATCAATATTTTAAGACGCGAATGTTTTAATATGCTTTCTAATTTGGTTTATGAACAAGAGCAAAGCGATTTTAAGCCTATCTTTACAGAAAAAAAAGTTAAGGGTTCGATTTCAGATTTAAATTTTGTTGGCATAGTCGACAGAATTGATAGCTATAAAAATTATTTTAGAATCATCGATTATAAAACGGGAAAAGTGGACTCGCTTTTAAAAGATTTATTCTATGGCAAAAAATTACAATTATTTTTGTATGCTAAATTTGCGCAAGAAGATTTAAAATTGAATTTGGCAGGTGTTTATTATTTTGACTGTAAAAATAAATTTAAAAAGAAAAATGTTCCAGCAAAGCTTTTAGACGGTTTAACATTAAAAGACAACGAGGTGGTTTATGCCACAGATTTTAGGTTTCAAGACGACAACTTTAAAAGCGATATCATAGGCGGAACGAGGAAAAAGAATGTTAAAGAAGAAGAATTTGTTGTAAAATATGGAAATTTCACAGATTCATTCGAAAAATATTTAGATTATTCTTTAAAAATCAGCGAAAATGCCATTAAAGAAATAGAAGAGGGCTATATTTCTCCAAAACCTTTAGAAAATGAATGTGAATTTTGTAAGTTTAAAGGCATTTGCAAATTTAAAGAGGGAGGTTTCCGAAAACAAGTGACAAAAAAGGATTTTTAGATGAAAATAGAAGAGCAGGAAAAAGTCTTAGAAAACAACAAAAAAAATATGATAGTAAGTGCATCAGCAGGAAGTGGTAAAACACACGTGCTGATAGAATATATCTGTCGTCTTGTTTGCAAAAGCAGAGTTCCAATAAAAAAACTCCTTATTTTGACTTTTACAAAAGCCGCTGCAACTGAAATGAAAGAAAGACTTATTAAAAGCCTGAAAGAAGAGAAAGTCGACAATTTTATATTAAAACAAATTGATGATTTATCTGTTTCTAATATTTCCACAATTCACTCTTTTTGTGAATATTGTTTAAAAAAATATGCAAATATTTTGAAAATTAATGAAAATTTTGATATTGCAGATGAAAATTTAGCAAAAAAAGTTAAAATTTCCAGTTTAAAATATGCCATAAAAGAATTTGAAAATCAAAACGTAGAAGATATGACAGAAATTAATTTTGCTTTTAAATATGATGAGAAGAAGTTAAATGATGCCATATTTGAAATAGAAAATATGTTTTTTGCTGTTGCTGATAAGGACGCTTTTATAAACAAAATCTTAAATTCACAAGAAGAACTTTATCATCAAGCGGAAGAGATAGTTTGTAAATATATCCAAAAAGAATTTCAAAGTTTTGTCGATGCCTTAAATTCGTGGCATTTTGATGCCTTGGAAGTAAGTTTAGCTTTAGAAAAAATTAAAAAGCTTAATTCTCTAGCCGACACCGTGGAAGAAGTGAAAAATTTTACATTTCCAAGATTTCCAAAAAAATCCGATCTTTCCATAGAGGAAGGTTTAGTGGCAGATAATTTAAAAGAGGATTTAAAGAAATTAAAAGATAGGTTAAATAAACTATCATATCTAGGTGAGGAAACAGAAAAACAAAAAGCTGGCAACTTAGAAAAAGCTTTGATTAGACTATTCTTAGAATATCAGAAGAAATATAAAAAAGAAAAAGAAAATTTAAATATTCTTGATTTTAATGATTTAGAGCAGTATATGCTCTCTCTTTCCAAAGAGGAAGTTTTTAACGAAGGCTTTGAGTATGTTTTTATTGACGAATATCAAGATACCAACGCTCTTCAAGAAAAAATCATTAAAAAAGTGGCAGAAAACTGCAATTTTGTGGCTGTTGGCGATGCTAAACAGGGAATTTATGGATTCCGTCTTGCAAGTTCAAAAATTTTCCTTAAGGATGTGGAAGAATTTGACAAGGCAGAGGACGGCAATGCACTATTTTTAAAATTAAATTTTCGTAGTGACAAAAAACTTTTAAATTTTGTAAATTCGGTTTTTAAAGATACTATGACAAAAGATAGTGCTGATATAGATTATTTTCCAAATTCTATGCTTTCAAATGTTTTTGATTTTGAAGATGACGGCGAAAAGAGCGTCCACGTAGACCTTGTTTTATCCAAAGAGAAGGAAGAGAAAGATTTTGAAGTTTACAGTGTTAAAGAGGATGACTTAGAAGATAGAACAAATCAAATTGAACTAGAAACCGTTCGAGCAAGAATTGATGAAATTTTAAAAACGAAAATATATGACAATAAACTTGGCACTCTAAGACAAGTAAACTATAGTGATATTGCTATTTTGTCGCGTTCTAGAAATAACTTCTTTAACGAACTTGGAAAGTATCTACTTCAAAGCGGAATTCCTTTGACCACAAATAGCAAGAAATTCTTAATGGATACACCAGAAATTCAGGTGTTGTTATCGCTTTTAAAAATCTCTCTTTCTCTTCAAGATGATGTATCTTTACTCTGTGTTTTAATGTCAAATTTCGGTAAATTTAATCAAGATGAAATAGCTAAAATTCGTTTAGAAAATGACGAAGAATTATATAAAACAGTAAAAAATAATGAAAAATTCGAAAATTTTAGAGAAAATTTAGATAAATTTAAAAATAATGGGCTAGTTTTTGGTTACAAGAAAGCATTAGAAATACTTTTTGATGAAACAAATTATTATTCATATTTATATTCTCAATTTGACGGCGAAGAACTGGTGGCGTCAGTCAATTTGTTCTTGTCAGAAATAGAGAAATCGGGATTTTCTTTTGACTTACCAAATTTGATATCCTATTTTGAAAATGTAGATATAGAAGACAATGGCGTAGAACTTGGCGAAAAGAATTCTGTGCTACTTACAACGATTCATAAAACAAAAGGACTTGAATATCCTATTGTTATTTTAATTAATACGGACAAAAGTTTAAAGCGTGCAGACAAAAAGGGAGAAATTCGTGTTGACGAAGATTTAGGTGTGGCGACAAAAGTTTATGTTGGTGACCAGGAAGAAAATTCTGTAAAAATTATGGCAATAGATATAAAAAATGAAAAACAAAGGCTGGCAGAAGAAATGATGATTTTTTATGTTGCCTTAACGCGTGCGAAAAATAGAATTTATGTCATTGGCGAAAGCAAGCCTAAAAATTTAAAACCTTTGAGTGTGGACAAAATAGATTCCTATTTTGATTATCTATTTAGCACGTTTAAAAATAGTGAAATAGAAAGCTTTTTGGAAGAAGGAAAATTCGAAAAAGATAATTATGTTTATAACATTATCTCTGAAGTAGAAAATTTACCAATTCAAAAAAATAAACAAAAATATGGAAAAATTGATGAAAAAATAGTAAAAAATGTGCAAAATTACTTAAATTTTGAATATTTATTTGAAAATTCGGAAAATATTTCCTATAAAAACTCTGTCACAGGGCTAACAAAAAAATATGAAGATAACAACGTCTTTCAAAAAAATTATGAATATATTAGCACTGATTCAAGCGTGGTGGAAATTGGAAATGCCTACCACTTGGCACTTAAAGTTATTGATTTTGATAAAATTGAAAAAAAGGAAGATTTACACAACTTCTTAAAAAATCCAATTTTTGATGACTGCCGAAGTTTAATTGATGAGGAATTATTATTTAAAAATATTTTACTCTTAAAACCTTTCAATAAAAATGTTTTTAAAGAGCAAGAATTTATAATGAAAGATTCAATAGCAAACTTAATAGATAAAAATTGTCAAGATGAGATTATGGTGCAAGGTGTAATAGACTTTTTTGCGCTTGACGAGGACGACAAAGTTATTTTAATTGATTATAAATTTTCAGGTGAAAAAAACAAAGACGTATTAATAGAGAGATATAAAATGCAATTAAAACTCTACAAAAATGCTATTGTAGAAGGTTTAGGCAAGGAAGTGAAAGAAATTTATCTTTTAAATTTACGTTACAATAATCTTATTAAAATAGATAATTTATAAAAAATTCCTATTTTTAAAGGCTTAAAATCCTTTTAATAAACCACTTTAAAAATAATGCGTTAAAAATAATTAAAAAATATTTTAAAAATTATTAAAAATTATTAGTAAATATTTTTTTCTTGTGTTATACTATGAACAAGTAGGAGGTTTGTTATGTCTACAAATATCGTAACAAATATTGTTGATTTTTTAAGTTCAACCACGACAACACTTGGCTTAGACCTTATTTTTATTATTGCACTTTGTGTCGAAGCCGTGTTCGTAATCTTTTTCCTTATTAAATCTGCCTTTTCTTATGAGGCAAGTCTAAACAGGGCTTTAGATAAATTTAACTATTGGCTGTTTGAACGAAAAGTGATCACGGAAGAAAATGTTCGTGATTTTAATAATTTGATGAAAACCAAAGCTCCAAAAAGATTATGCTATTTTTGGCAACAATACATACTCTTTAGAGAAGGAGCACCATCGACTTATATGTCTACGGACAATTTGGTGGAAAAACCTCTTAAAACATCCTCTTACAATTCAAATATAAAGAATTTAAACGTTATCTCAACTGTTTGGGCTATTGTTGTGGCACTTTTCCTTATAATGGCTGTGCCTTCAAGCAATGATATGCTCACAGTTTCTGCACTTGCAGGAGCTATTGTCGTTGTCGCATTTATTTTCCTTATTAATCTTATTTTTACCATTTATTTGCGTGCAAGAAAAAATGCTCTTTTAAATTCAATTTTCCAAAATGTTTCTTTGTTTGGAAGATTTATGGATAATGCTTGCGTGGATTTGCCAAGTTATATTGATTATCAAATCTTGTTCACTCCTCAAGAAATTGAAAAAGGGCAACCTGTTCTTCGTGAGTTTTTGGACTATAAAGCTAGACGTGAAAAAGAAGATTTCAACCGTGCCAAAGAACAAGAAGTGGAATATGAAAAATACGACTTTTCTTCAACAGGTGTTAACGGTTCAGTTGTGTTAGACAGGGCAATGAAGGAAAGTGAAATTTTCTTGAAAAAGAAAGAAAAAGCATATGTTAAAATTGCTCAGCTTGAAAGTGAATTAGACACAAGAAAGAAGAATTTCGATAATGTTCAAAAAGACTATCAAAATAAACTTCAAGCATCGCGTGAAAATATTGATAAACTTTTGCAACAACAAGAAGAGACAACAAACAGAATTGAAAGTAACTATCTAAGAAAACAACAAACTCAAGAAATTGCAAAACAAGAGCAATTAGAACAAGAATTTGAGCAACAAAGAGCAAGATATTTGCTTGAAAAGAATGAACTTGAAGAAGAAATCAAGAGAAATCAAGAAGAACTTGAAAAAAGCAAAAAAGAAGTGGAAAATGTTATGCTTGGCGAGTATCAAAACTTCTTTGATAACTTTTGCCATAGCGCTGAAAAAGTGGTAACTGCAGTTTTTGCTGAAAAAATGAATAAATTAAAGACAGAAAATGAAGAGTCCAAGGAGCGTATTACTCAACTTGAAATAGAACTTAAGAATACTCATCGCGGCACTTATGATGGACAAAGTGATACATCTGCATCAGCTACTGAACAACCAACCGAAACAGATGGCCACTATGATGAAAACGGCAATTATGTTTACAATAATGGCACCTTCTATGACAAAGAAGGCTTGTTCCACGATACTGACGGCAATGTGTATGACCAAAATGGCAATTTTGTTCGAAAGGAAGAAAAAGATACTGGCGAAAATACTGAAACAAAGGAAGAGGCAGAAAATAAAGTTGTTGATTTAAACTCGCTTGATGCGTTTGACTTTATGACTGATATTGATGAAAAAGATGATATTTATAGCGTTGCTTCTGGTGTTATCAATAACATTGATGACGAAATAAAAGTTGAAGGTGTAAAAGAACCTCAACAAGAAAATCAAGAAAATGTAAAAGAAGAGGAACCTCCTGTTGAAGCAAAATTTGAAGCTGTCAATTTGGATAATCCTCAAGAGGTTACAAGCGAAAACTTATTGCCAGCTGTGACAGAACAACCAGAAGAGGTTAAACCTAAAAAGAAAGCTGGTCGTCCAAGGAAAATTGTAAGCGAAACAGAAGTTAAGCCTAAAGGTAAACGTGGCAGACCTAGAAAGACCCCTATTGTGGCAGAGGAAATCGCTCCAAAGAAAAAGCCAGGGCGTCCTAGAAAAATAGTCAATGAACCTGTTCAGGTAACAGAAAAAAGAAAGCCAGGTCGACCAAAAAAGACAACTTCTAATGTGGAAGAAAAACCTAAAAAGCCTGTTGGTAGACCAAAGAAAATTGTAAATGAAACAGAGGTTAAACCTAAAGGTAAACGTGGGAGACCAAGAAAAAATATGAATTCAATTGAAGAAATTAATAAGAAGATTTCAGAAGAAGAAAATAAGCTCAGCGAAATGAGAGATAACTTAAATCGTGAGTTTGAAACTGCCATGAGAAATTTGGACGAAGCAAAGGCAAGTGATAATGAAAATCGTAAAAACGAAATCTATCAAGAAATTGAACATTTGCAAGAAGAGGCAAAAACAGTAAATTCAAGTGACAGTGAAACAAGAATCGCTGAAATCAACAAAAAACTTGCTGATCTTATTGAAGAAGTAAAAAAGCTTAATTCATAAGAATTATTATATAAAAATTCCAAGTAGCTTACTTGGAATTTTTTGATGCAAAAACTTTTTAAATTTTAAACGTTTTATTATTTAAGATAAATAATTTTTTAATAAGATTTTAAGAGGATATTATTTACATATATTAAACACACATGGCGTGCAGTCGCTGACTGATTTTGTTTAAAATTAATTAAAATTAACTATTTGTTTTAAGTGTTATATGTTAAATTTAGAAACACACATGGTGTGCAGTCGCTGACTGATTTTATTTAAAATTAACTATTTGTTTTAAGTGTTATATGCTAGAATTTAGAAACACGTATGGCGTGTTACCAAATCCAAAATAGAATGTTTCCAGTTGCAAAGCCATAAATAAGAGCTACAAGAGAAATTAATATCAAAACAATAGCAAACACTTGGCAAATTTTGGCTGATTTTAATTTGTTGTTTTCCTTTAATAGTCTTGAGTTGTAATACAAAGCAAGTCCAGCAAAATATGTTATGTATACCATAGCGGAATAAAAATCCAAATTTGATATAACGTCTGTTTGGTATAGAACAAAAAAGACTATTGAAAGTATACAAAATATACTACAAAAAATCATTAGTCTTGTGCTATCTTTCATCGCTCTCATATGTACTCCTTTTAATTATGATATTATTATTTGATTTTTAAGTCAAATAAATTTAGAATTTTTTTAAAAAGTTAGTCAAAATCTGGTATGAAATTTTGACTTGCACTTTCAAAATCTTGAAAGTAACCTTTTAAATTTGCTTCTTCCACCTTTTTCATGATAATTTTGTATTCAAGTGGTTTAAGTTTTCTTTTAATTGGACTTTGTGGCGTTGGTGTAAATTGAGACATAATGCTTACTATTTTATCTTTATAGTTTTGAGTTAAAAAATTAATAACGCCAAGAGAATTTTCTATCTCTCCAGGTAAAACTAAGTGTCTAATTATTAAACCGCTCTTCATATATTCGCCCTCAAATTTATCTTCTTTTTGTGCACAAAATTTAAGCAATTTTTGAGATATAGTAAAATAATCAGAAACATTGGAATATTTCTTTCCTAAATCGTTGTTTGAATATTTAAAATCTAGAAGGTATATTGAAATAAATTTATCTAATTTTTTTAATATTTCCACACTTTCATAGCCAGAAGAATTCCAAATTATTGGAATAGAAGGAGTGTATTTTTGAAAAATTTTTAAAAGTGTGGAAGAAAAGTGTGTTGGAGTAACTAAATCAAAACAGGAATTTATTTTTTCTTTTTCTTTGAGAAGAGAGATGAATTCATCCTCAGTGTATTCTTTCCCTTTTTGTCCGCAAGATATTTCATAGTTTTGACAGTAGGAACATTTTAAGTTGCAGCCGGAAAAGAAAATCGCACAGACTCCTTTATCGTCTGTGATACATGGCTCTTCCCATTTAAAATTATCAATAACTTTTGCAATTCGGATTTTGTTTGTCTCTTTGCAAAAACCAAAGTCTTTTTCTCTATCCACTTGGCAGTGACGAGGACAGTTTAGACATATGTTTTGTTTTTCCATATTTTTATTTTAGCATTTTGAGTATATTTTTCAAAACAAATCGAAATTTGTTTTACTTTAAGTAACAAAAAAATCCTTAAACACATAGTTTGTAGTATGAAACATAGTCTATCTGTTTGTTTTATTGTTAAAGATGAAGAAGCTGTTTTGGAAAGAATTCTAAAACAGATAAAGGTATTTGCCGATGAAATTGTGGTTGTGGATACAGGTTCGACTGACAACACTGTTGAAATTGCTCAAAAATACACGGATAAAGTTTTTCATTTTGAATGGTCTGACGATTTTTCCAAGGCAAGAAATTTTTCCTTTTCAAAAGGCACTTGTGATTATCTTATGTGGCTGGATGCTGATGATTTTATTTTTCCGAAAGATATCGAAAAAATCAAAAGTTTGAAAAATGAGGACTTTGACGTTGCATACCTTAAATATGTTACAGGTTTTGACGAGAATTACAAGCCAACTTTTGTTTTTGAGAGAGAAAGAATTGTCAGGCGAGAGATGAATTTTAAGTGGGAAGAGCCTGTGCATGAGGTTATCACACCTTTCGGCAATGTTGTGCATAGTGATATAAAAATTTACCACTTCCAAAGCAAAAAAGAACGAACTGGAAGAAATTTGAAAATATATGAAAACAGAGTGAGAGCGGGCGAACGACTCTCGGCACGTGCAATGTTTTATTATGCAAGAGAATTGTATTTCAACGGTTTATATGAAAGGGCTATTGCCGAATTCAACGAGTTTTTGAAAAGAAAAGATGCCTGGATGGAAAACAAAATTGAGGCCTCTTTAAATTTGTCCTATTGTTATTTAGCCTTGGAGCAAAAAGAGGAGGCTTTGAAAGTTTTGTTTTCAAGTTTTCTTTATGACCTTCCAAGAGCGGAAATTCTGTGTCAAATAGGGAAAATTTATTTTGAAAATGACTATAAAAAGGCAATTTTCTATTATGAACTTGCCATAAAGTGTAAAGTAAACACAAAAAGTGGCGGTTTTGTTTTGCCAGATTTTTACACTTTTACACCAGCAATTCAACTTTGTGCTCTATATTACAAATTAGGAGATATAAAAAAATCATATAAATACCATAAACTTTCGAAGAAATACAAACCAAATCATCCTTCTGTTATATACAATGAAAAGGTTTTTGAAAAGGATTTCAAGGAATAAGGAAAAATATTTTAATTTCCTTGTTTTTTTTCTTTTATTGTGATAAAATAAGTCTAGATTTTTAAAGGAGACTAGATTTATGGAAGAAAAAGTTATTAAACCACACCTTGTAAAACCTTTGTTAGAGAAGGTGTCATTTGAAAAATTACAAAATCCACAAAATGGCGTTATGGTCAATATTAAGCCAGAAGACAGCATTGATGTGAAAAAAGTTAGCGAAGAATTTGTCAGAGCAACCGCTACAAGAACCCTGCAAATCACACCAGCAAGTCTTTTAAGGCTTACAGTTTCTATGAGTATTGATATACCTGTTGACAGCATTGAGTTTTCTCGTTTGCCTGACCCTAAAGACTATATCAAAAACTCACAGCCTGTAAGAATTATGCTTGGCTATATTTCAAATATAATCACTGAACTCACTTTAAATTCTACAGTTGGACCAATCGTGACACCACCAAACATTCAAGAGTAACGTTGTCACTTTTTAGGTTAGCTTGTTTAAAGTGATTTTAATGAAAGAAGATTTGAAAAATATTTTATTGAAAATTTCAAATAAATTGAAAATAAAAGAGACATTGTCTCTTTTTGCAGGCATAGTACATCGGTAGTATGCGAGCTTCCCAAGCTTGAGAGGTGGGTTCGACTCCCATTGCCTGCTCCAGTGGCGAAAACGGCATTTTTGCTTGTTTTCGCTTTTTTTAAAGCGAAAAGCTGCGCCCTAACATTTGTTTTCGCCACTATGCGATCAAACGCAACTCGCATTTCATTGGCGAGTTGGTCGCTACTTATCTTTTGAGGAGATTTGTTCAAAGAAAAACAGCCATGGGCTGGGCATTTTTGCTTGTTTTCGCTTTTTTAAGCGAAAAGCTGCGCGCTTACATTTGTTTTCGCCACTATGCGACCAAACGCAACTCGCATTTCATTGGCGAGTTGGTCGCTACTTATCTTCCGAAGAAAATTGTTCCAAGGATAGAAACAGCCACGGGCTGTCGACATTTGTTTATAATATTTATTAAAGATTTTGTTTTGAAAGTCTTTTCTTTTTTGATATAATAAAAAGCGAGGAGAGAATATGAACGAAGTTATTAAATGTTTGTGTGAAAGAAAAAGTTGCAAAAGATTTAAAAGTGAACAAATTAAAAAGGAAGATTTAGATTTAATTTTAAAAGCGGGAACCTATGCGCCTTGTGGAAAAGGTATGCAGTCGCCAATTATTTTGGTTTTGCAAGATAAAGAAAAAATTAAGGAACTTTCCAAACTTGATGCCTCAATTTTAGGGGCAAAAGTGGACCCATTTTATAATGCTCCAACAGTTTTAATCGTGCTTGCAGATAAAAGAATTTGGACGTATGTTGAGGACGGCAGTTTGGTTATGGGAAACCTTATGAATGCAGCATACAGCCTTGGAATTGACTCTTGCTGGATACACCGTGCAAAAGAAGAGTTTGAAACTGAAGAAGGCAAGAGACTATTAAAAGAATGGGGTGTTGATGAAAATTATGTCGGCATTGGACATTGCATCTTGGGCTATGCCGATGGCGAACTTCATCCACCTATTAAACGTAAAGAAGATTATATTCGTTATGTGAAATAAATTTAAATTTAATAAAAATAAGGCTTAAAAGCCTTATCGCGAGATGTAGCGCAGGTGGTAGCGCGCGCGGTTCGGGACCGTGAGGCCGTGGGTTCGAGTCCCGCCATCTCGACCAAAGTTTCAAAAGGGGAAAACGAAATATGTTTGGAAAAGTTAGAGGGGAAAATTCATTTTATGATTCATTTGTGTTTGCTTGTTATTATGATAACATATCAAATTCTAAATGCATTGTTTTTGATGAAAAATATGAGACACTTGTGTCACTCGGCTTGAGAGTTCCACGTCGCAATCTTTGGGAGTATGATTATTCAAGAAAAGATTGGAAGAAAAACGGAAAGTGGGAAGGTCTTGATTTTATTATTTATGATAAACAACTTTTAAGTGATATAGAAAGTGGCAAAAAAGTTTCAAGTGAGGTTATAGAGAAGTTCTTAAAATTTCAAAAAGAAGTAAAGATTTTTGAGAGTTACGAAATAAAAACCAAAAATGATATTGAAACTCTTATAGATTTGACTTGTGGTTTTCATGATGGATATATTAAAAGTATCAAAAAATATAAAGATAGAACTTTAGTCGTTATTGATACAACATGGGATTTAATTATTCATTTTGAGCTTAAAGGAGCAGAACTTTCACCACTTTTTAAGGTGGGATATGGTGGCTATGGCGAAATTTTTGATTCCTCCATGTTTTTTGAAGGTGGAAAAATTTATTGGACTAATGATATTGTTGATTCGGCAAAAGAAATTTGCGATGACCGCATCTATTTTTCTGCAACTGAAGTGAAATGGCAAGCAGAATATGTTTAATAGTTTATTTAAAAGGTTATTTTTTAATCTCGCTTAAATCGTTTGATTTTTGCGGGATTTTTTATTAGAATAGAGGGGGGGGGAGGAGAGTTATTATGGGAAAGATAAAGAAATTTTTTAGCGATTTTAAAAAATTTATTAGCCGTGGCAATGTGGTGGATATGGCTGTCGGTGTTATCGTGGCAAGTGCTTTCACGGCAATTGTGACGGCACTCACAAATGGTATCATTATGCCATTCATTAATTGGCTTTTGGCTTTAGGCGGGGCAGGGCTTGATTCGGCTTATACATTCTTAAAAGTTGCCTACCTTGAGGACGGTGTGACTATTGACCTATCTAATAGTATTTACATAGACTGGGGAACATTTATTACGGCAATTATCAACTTTATTTTGATAGCCTTTGTTTTGTTTACTGTGCTTCGTATTATGATGAATGCTCAAGGTTTTTGGAAAAAAGAATTAAAGGCATATCCAACTAAAGCAGAGAAAAAAGTTTTAAAAGAACAGGGCGTTGATATGAAAAATCGCAAAGCA